>JBBSRD010000001.1:0-49209 GCA_038243415.1 Actinomycetales bacterium
CGCGGCGCCGAGCACCCAGTCCGCGGGCATCGGCTCCTGCTCGGAGACGGCGCGCTCGAGGCGGTCGCGGTCGAGGAAGCGCTCCAGCTCGGCGCGCCCCGTGGCGGTGCGGCCCAGGACCGTGCGGCGGTAGGCCACGGTCGCGGGGCGGTAGTACCGGAAGGCGGTGTGCTGCAGCGACCCGTCGTCGTTGCGGATCTGGGGCGCGACCATCCCGCAGGTGCCGTCGGCGTCCAGGTGCGCGGCGAGGACGTCGAGGCAGCCGTCGTCCACGCGGACGTCGGCGTTGAGGACCATCGCGTACTCGTCCGTGCTGGCGAGCAGGCCGCGGTTGACCAGGGCCCCGAAGCCGACGTTGCGGGGGACCGGCACGTAGGTCACCGGCAGGCGGTGGTGGTCGACGCGCGGGCGCAGGTCCGGCTGGGCCTCGGAGTCGACGACGAAGACCTCGCCGAGACGCTCGTTGCACGCGTCCGCGAGGGCGTCGAGGCAGCGCAGGAGGGTCTCGGGGGAGCGGTAGTGGGTGATGACGACGCTGACGCGCGGCGCAGGGCGAACCATGACGCTCCTTGCAGGCGGAGGTTGCTGTGTGTGCAGCACTGGTCTCTTTGGGTAACCCGCAACGTAGTCCGGACCGCTCACCGAGCGTGCGGGAAACGCCAAAGAAACTCACTTTGTGCCAGCACGTATCGACGCAGAGTGCTCCAGCGGGACGGCCTGGTCCGCTCGGGAGCGCCGTCACGCCCGGCGACGTCGGCGAGGAAGCGCTCCAGGTCCGCGGGGGACCCGCTGGCGTGCAGCGCGGAGGCGGGCTCGTCCGCGGCGTCGACGAAGGCCCGACGACCCCGTCCGCCGGCAGCGAGCGCGAGGTGCGCGGGCCGGGGGCCCAGCCCCACCCAGGACCTCGCGAGCCGCCACGCGGGGGTCCGCCCGCCGGCGGTGACCAGCGGCGGGAACCGGGCGTCGACCACCCGCTGCAGCGCCGCGTCGAGCGCGCCGACCGCGCGCTGCTGCAGCGACGTGCCCCGGCGCAGCGACGACGCGGTGCTCAGCGCCCCGGGGACGTCGAGGGCGCCCGGCCCGAGCATCGCCGCGGCGCGCACCAGCGTCCCGGCGACGGCGCGCGGGGCGCGCCAGTCCCTCGCTGCGGCGGCGACCTCGCGCCAGCCGCCGGGCGTGGAGGGGGCGGCGGCGGCCACGTCGGCCATCCACCCGAGCCGGTCGGCCCCGGACGCGGCGGCGTGGACGCACAGGTGCACCAGGGTGTCGGCGTCGCCGAGGGTGGGGACCGCTGCTCCGCCGACGTCCACGGCCCCGGAGCGCTCGAACAGCGCCGCCGTGGTGGTGCCGACCCCGCGCGAGCGCACCCGCGTGGAGGTCAGCGCCCAGTGCAGGTCGACGACCGTCCCCGAGGGCGCGAGCAGGTGCACCTCGGAGGGCACCACGTCGGCGAGCAGGGTGAGGTTCACGTCGGCCAGGCGCCATCCCGCGCCGGTGGCCGCGGCGAGCGCGGCGCCCAGGTCGGCGGGGGCGACGAGCAGGTCGAGGTCGTTCCAGGTCCTCGCGTCCGGGCGGGCGTAGCGGGCGGCGACCGCGGGGCCCTTGACCACTTGCCAGGCGATCCCCGCGGCGTCCATGAGGGCGCGCCAGGCGAGGAGGTCCGAGAGGGTCCGCAGGTGGCGCTCCACCCCGGCGGCGTAGGCTCGCTCGGCCTCGGCGGCGACGTCGGGCGCCAGCCCGTCGCGCCGCTGCCAGAGGTGCCCGAGCACCCGGTGGTGGGCGCGCCAGGAGGAGGCGTCGACGGTCGGCGGGGGCTCGAGCGCCAGCGCCGTGACGGCGTCCGCGAGGCGAGCACCGTGCTGAGGTCCGGGACGGGTCCCGAGGTGGGCCCCGACCAGCGGCGCGCCGGCCGCCGCGAGGCGCAGCAGCGGGTCCGACGGCTTCTCGGCGTCGACCTCGCGGGCCGCCTCCCCCTCCAGGACCACGCACCTCCCGAGGCGCGGGCTGAACAGGGTCACCTCGCCGTCCAGGCCGACCCACGTGGCCGGGCCCGCCCTCACGAGCCCGGCCCCCACCGACGCGGCCCTCACGCGTCGACCTGCTGGTACCCCGCGGCCTGCAGCATGAACAGCTCGGCGTACAGCCCACCCGCGGCCATGAGGGCGGCGTGGTCGCCGACCTCGACGACGCGGCCCTCGCGCAGCACGGCGATCCGGTCGGCGCTGCGCACCGACGCGAGCCGGTGGGTGATGAGCACGACGGTGCGCCCGGCGAGCAACGTGCGCACGTGCCCGAACAGCTCGGCCTCCGCGCGGGGGTCCAGGGCGGCGCTCGGCTCGTCGAGCAAGAGGACGGGGGCGTCGCGGTACAGCGCACGGGCCACCGCGAGGCGCTGCCACTGGCCGCCGGAGAGGTCCGCGCCGCCGGGGGCGAAGCGCGAGAGCTGGGTGTCCACGCCGCTCGGCAGGGCCGCGAGCTCCTCCTGGAGCCCCACCTGGGCGAGCGCGCGCGCCACGGCGGCCGCGCGCTCCTGCGGGTCGGGGCGGGCGCCGACGCGGCCGAGGGCCACGTTGTCGCTCGCGGACGTCTCCCACCGGACGAAGTCCTGGAAGGCCACGGCCACCTGCTCGCGCACGCTGGCCGGGTCGAGGTGGCGCAGGTCGGCGCCGTCCCACGTCACCGCGCCGGCGGTGGGCTCGACGAGGCCCGCGAGGAGCTTCGCAAGGGTGGACTTGCCGCTGCCGTTCTCCCCGACCAGGGCGAGCACCTCGCCGCGGCGCAGCTCCAGGTCGACACCGCTCACCGCGTCGCGCACCGCGCCCTCGTACCGGTAGCCGGCGCCGCGGGCTGCCAGCGCCTCGCGCAGCGGTCCGGCAGCAGGCAGCGGCCCGGCTGGGGGCAGCGCGCCAGCCGTGGGCAGGGGGCCGTCGCGCACGTCGACGACGTCGTCGTCGTCAGGGTCCGGTGCCGCCCCCGCGTCGGCTCCGCCGCCGTAGCGGTGCCGGAACAGCGCGAGGTCCCCCAGGAACAGCGCGGCCTCGTGGACCTTCCCGGCGCTGGTCGACGTCGCCGCCACCCGCCCGGACAGGAACCGCACCGCGAGCAGCGCCGCGGCGGCCGTCCCCAGGCTGATCGCCCCGCCGGCGACCAGCAGCACCACGCCCACCATCGAGGCCGCCACCACCAGCCCCGTGGCCGCCGCGGCCACCACGCCGACGCGCTGCTGGCCGCTCGCGTGGGTGCGCAGCCGGGCCAGCGCCGCGGCGTCGGCCCCCAGCAGGGTGGTCAGGAGGTGGTCGACGAGCCCGTAGGCGCGCACCTCCCCGGCCTGCTCGCGCCCGGTGAGGACCTGCTGGAGGTACAGGCGGCGCCGCAGGTGCGTGATCTCCGTCGTGGAGAAGGCGTGCTCCGCCCGCGACGTGCGCCGCGAGGCCCACACCACCGGCAGCGCGGCCAGCAGCAGCACCGGGGTGATCCACGGCGCGATCACCAGCACCGAGGCCGCCATCGCCGCGATGGCCACCAGGCCCACCAGCGTCGTCACCAGAGCCTGGGTGATCGCCATCGAGCGCCCGGCCGCGGCGCCGCGCACCCGCTGGAGCAGGTCGTAGAACGCCGGGGACTCGTACGTGGCCAGCGGCACGCGTCCCGCGACGGCGACGACCCCCTGGGTGGTCCGCTGGGTCACGTGCTCGCCGAGCACCCGCCCGGCCGGCCCCGCGAACGCCGCGAGCACCCCGGAGAGCAGCACCAGTCCGGCCATGAGGCCCACGCCGGCCAGCACCCTCACGCCCACGTCGAGCCCCGCGACCGAGACCCGCGCCCCGCCCGGGTCGGACAGGGCGTCGATCACGGTGCGGGCGGCGAAGACCTGCCCCACGGTCGCCAGCACCCCGACCGCCTGGACCCCCAGCACCAGGGCCGCCCGGCGCGGGTCCGCGGTGACCACGAGCACGACGGCCTCGCGCACCACGCTCAGGCGCTCGCGGGCCGAGCCTCTGGCCGGCGCAGGGCTCACCGGGTCGCCGCCACGGCGTCGCGCAGGTCGACGGTGCCCGCTGGCTCGACGGTGCCCGCCGGCCCGACGACGGCAGCCCGCTCCACGAGGGCCCGCCCGCTCTCCGGCGGCCACGGCGGGCCCCACGGGAGCACCGCGCGGGCGACGGGCACCGAGCGCACCAGCGCGGACAACCCCTCGAAGCCGGCGCGGACCCACCCGGGGTGCTCCAGGCCGACCAGGCGCGGGTACCGGGAGAGCTCGAGGAGCGCCGCGGCTCCGGTGAGCGGCTCGAACCGGGGGCCGGCGGTCTGCCGGTCCGGGGTCGGGACGAGCACCTCGACGAGGGGGAGCGGGGCCCCCGTGTCACCGTCGTCGCGCGCGGCGCCGGCGTGGCCGCCGGGGATCAGCGCGGTGCGCCCGTCGGCGGTGGACCGTGACCGGGCCTGCCAGCCGCTCCGTGCGTCCTCGCCGGGCAGCGCCAGCCCGGCGGCGGCCGGGCGCAGGCGGGACTCCGTGGTCCCCGGCCAGCACACCCACCCCCCACCGTCCGGTGACGGCGCGACGCGCAGCACGTCGTCGGAGACCAGCCGGGCGCCGGCCCGGCACGCCAGCACCCCCGAGGTCGACTTGCCCATCCCGGAGGCGCCCACCATCGCGACGGCGCGCCCGTCCACCGCGTAGGCCGTGGCGTGCAGCACCAGGTGCCCCCGCGCCGTGAGCAGCGCGGTGGCGACGTAGCCGTTGAGCAGCACCGCCGCCATGCCCGGGTCGGTGCGAGGGTCCAGGTGCAGGTCCACCTCGGTGAGGCTGGTGTCGATGCGGGCGCTGGCGAGGCGGGGGAAGTGCAGCAGCAGGCCGCGCCCGTCGCGCACCAGCGCGAACCGCAGGTGGCTGCCGGCGTGCAGCCGCGCCAGGACCTCGCCGTCGGGGAGCCCGTCGGCCACCGGGGCCTCAGGGCGGAGGCGGACCAGGACGTCGGCCGGTTCGAGGCTCGGGCGGTCCAGGTGGAGGTCGACGTCGCTGTCGATGACGAGGCCGTGCGCCGCCACCCTCACGGCGCGGCGCTCCCCACCCTCACGGCGGGGACCAGCGAGGTCAGAGGCGTGTACTCGTGGGCGCTCGCGTCCAGGGCGAGGCCGCCGACCTCCACCCACGCGTGCGCGCGCACGCGGGCCGCGTGGTCGCCGGGGGCGACGCCGATCCGCACCACCGGGTCCAGGGAGCGCAGCCGCCGGGCGAGCACGAGGGAACGGCGCAGGCACATCGCGGAGCCGGGCGGTCCGTCCTGGCCGAGCGGCCACCGGCGCATCACCGCGGCGGTGGCGCGCAGGGGCTCCGACGTCCAGCGCGGCAGGCGGGCGAGCGGGGCGTCCGGGGCGGGCTCGCCCGAGCCGTGCGATGGGGCCGACGGCGCAGCGACGACCAGCCCGAGCGCGCGGGCGGTCTCCGGGAGGGAGCGCCGCCGCAGCGCGAGCTCCACGCGGGCGGCCGCGGCCAGGCTCAGCGCCAGGTGCCACGCGGGCAGGCGTCGCAGCGCCGGGAGGGGGTGGAGAGCGGTGGCCATCACGCCACCGCCGCGACGGAAGGGACGGCGGGCGCGGCCCCGGGTGCGGTGCGGCTGTGGTGGGCCGCGACGCCGACGGGGCGGCGCGGCAGGCCGGCGTCGTGCAGCCACGCCGCCTGGAGGGCGAGCATCGTGCCCGCCCACGGGGCCTCGCTGAGCCAGCACGCCCGCAGCGCTGCAGGGTCGACGAGGCCGTCATCGAGGCCCTGTCCGCTCCACCGCTGGGCGAAGGCTCGCGCCGCCGGCCCGAACGTCGGGGTGTGGAACCGCGCCTTGGTGCTCCGGTGCAGCACGGCGTGCGGCAGCAGCCCGTCGAAGACGCGGACCATCGCCGAGGTGCGGTTGCCGAACCCGAAGGGGTGGCCCTCGGCCGCGAGCGCGGCGGTGAAGCGGGCGTCGAGCAGCGGGTGGGCCTCCACCGCTCCGGCCGCAGCAGCCAGCGCGCCCGAGGTGGCGAGGCCGAGGGCGAACCCGCGGTCGCGCCGGTGGGCGGCGAGGGCGTCCGCGAACAGCAGGGGCTTGCCGCGCTCGCCGGCACGGTCCGTCGCGCGGGTCCGTGCCAGGCCGGCCGGGGTGAGCCAGCCGGGCGCCGGCAGGTCGCGCTCCCTGCGGCGCCGGGCGCCGGCCCGGACCGCCTCGGGCGCCAGCGCCACGGCCGCGGCGGGCCGGTTCGCGCGCAGCCGCCCACGGCGACGGCGCAGCAGCGCCAGGGGTGCGCAGCGCTGCCCGGCGATCACCTCGTCGCCGCCCTGGCCCGTCAGCACCGCGGCGCCCCGGGCGAGCGCCCACATCGAGGTGAGGCTGTGCACCGGGGCCGACCAGAGCAGGCCGTGCTCGCGCAGGCCGGCGGTGGCGGTCTCCCCGAGGAGGTCGAAGTGCGGCGCCGAGGGCACCCGGACGTGCTCGACGGGGGTGCCGGCCGCGGCGAGGTGGTCGAGGACGGCGTGCTGCCACTCCCGCTCGTCGGCCTCGGGGTCGCCCGGGAAGTCGTGGGTCGCGGCGATCGGCGCGGGCAGGCCCTCACGGGCGGCGACGTGGGCGGCCAGCGCCAGCACCGCGGAGGAGTCGCGCCCGCCGGAGAACGTCACCACGCAGGGGCCGCGCTGCAGGTGCTCGAGCAGCACGCCCTCCAGGGCGGTGCGGGCGGTGCCGCGGGGTGCGGGGTCGCGAGCCAGGTCTCGGAGCCGGTTGGCGGGTCCCGAGGCGGGTCCGGCATGACCGAGGGTCGCCCCGGCGCCGCCGTCGTGCAGGTGGCCGAGCGCCACCTCGTCGCCGGTGGGGCGGTACAGGCCGTCGGCGTCCAGCGCGGAGGTGAGGTCGAGGCTGGTGAACCCCGACGTGGGCACGGCCAGCGTCGTGGGGCTCACGGGGCGGTGGTCTCCAGCAGCTCGCGCTCTCGCAGGTCGGCGAGGAGGGCAGCGACGTCCGCGGAGGCCTGAGGCGCGTCGACGTCGTAATCGGCCAGCAGCAGGGCCTCCAGCTCGGAGGCGGTGCGCTCGCCGGTGGCCAGGGCGTCGACGAGGTCGGCGCCGGTGGCGTTGACCGCGAAGTACGTCGAGGTGCGGAGGTCCAGCAGCACGGCGTCCTCGCCGAGGCGCTGCCAGCTGAGGTCGGCGCTGCGCAGTCTCACGTCGTCTCCTGGGGAGGCTCTTGAGCGGTTCTGGCGGGATGTTCAGCGAGGGGCGGCGCCTGTGGCGCCGCCCCTCGGGTGGTCGGCCGTGCTCAGCTGCCGGTGAACCCGGTGAAGCCGTCGGGGTTGTTGACGTCGATCGGGGTACCGAAGGCGACGTCGACGTTGTTGGCGCCGCCGCCCTGCTGGGTCAGGGCTCGGACGGTTCCGACGGTGGTGATGCAGGGAGTCTCATAAATCTTCATGGCGTGTCCTCGGAGATCAGGGGAGTGCAGGGCGACAGCGGGGTCAGGTGTTGAACGGAGGCTCTTCAGGCCCGGTGGGCAGGAGGCTCGACCCTGAGCCGTCCTCGACTCCCAGCGGTCCGTCCAGCTGGGTGAGGGTGCGGACCGTGCCGGCCTTGATGAGGGACGGTGAGGCGTAGCGGCGCATGGGCCAGACGCTAGGTGACCGAGTGTCAGATTCATGGGACGCGCGCCCTCGGTGTCGTCGCTGGTGCGTCCAGCCGAAGGGGCTCCGGATCCGCCGTGCGACGCACGGAACGAGAGGCCGCCTCGAGCAGCACCTCGCGGGTGAGCCGCTCCGGGGGGCAGCAGATCGCCAGCCCGCGCGCGTCGAGCTCCGCGGCGACCTGCAGCTGGTGGTCGTCGACGTGCTCGCCGTGCGCTGCGAGCCGGGGCACGAGCACCGGGCACAGCCCCGCGTCCATGGCGGTCAGGGCCGCGCCGGTGCCGGAGTGCGCGACCACCACGTCGGCGCGGTGGACGGCGGCGAGCATCTCGTCGTGCGGCACCGACTCGCGGGCGTCGATCGCGCGGCCAGTGGACTGCAGGCCGGCGGTGTCGGTGACGCCGGTCTGCCAGAGCACGTCCGCTCCGTCCAGCGCGGGCGCCGCAGCGTCCAGCATCCGCCGGAAGCCGTAGGACTCCGTGGTGCCGAGGGTGACCACGGCCCGCCGCAGCGCCACGTCGGCGACGAGGCGAGCGGGCCCGGGCTCGAAGGAGTCGAAGATCGAGCCGGCGTAGCGCCACGGGCCGCCCGCCCACGCGGGGTACTGCGTGAACGTCGCGATGCGCGGCAGCGGACGCAGGATCCGCCCTGTCATGGAGGGCCCCGTCGCTCGGGCCGCGGTCTCGATGAAGTACGCGGGGATGCCGAGCGCGGCGGCGACGGGCAGGACGTTCACAGCGAGCGACGAGCCGGTGCTCACCACGGCGGTCCACCGCTTCGACGCGACGACCTTGGCGCCCAGCACCTGGTTACGCGCGATGTTCAGCACGTCCCGCGGAGCGGCGTAGGTGGCGAAGCGGACGTCCTCCCCCGCGAGCAGGCCGCGGCTCAGGCCGGTGTCGAAGGTGAGCCAGGTGCGCTCCTCGTCGGCCCAGGGCAGGCGGCCGGCGAGCTGGTGGAGCTGCTTGAGGTGTCCGCCGCCGGAGCACGCCAGGAGGATCGCCACGTCAGCGGGCCGCCGTGTCGTGAGCAGCGCGGTTGGCGGTGACGTCGATGACGGCGTCACGGCAGCCACGGGTCACCGGGCCGGAGTCCGAAGCGACCGTCAGCGGTGGTCGCGGCACGTCCGCCCATCCCTGCAGCCACAAGGACCGCTGTGCGAACGCGGTGCGCCAGGCGTGGTCGCCACCGGTGACCTTCTCGCGCAGCGCACGAAGGCCGACCCCGAGGGCGAGCATCGTGCGGCTCGCCGTCCACGTCATGGCGCCGGCATCGCGCTGATAGAGCGTCGCCTTGCCCCGCATCACCATGAGGACCTTCGCCGCGGACGAGGACGTGGCTCCCTTGGCGTGGACGACCGCCGCGGCGGGGGTGAACGAGGGCCGGTAGCCCGCTGTCCTGGCGCGCACGGAGAGGTCGACGTCCTCGCCGTACATGAAGAAGGACTCGTCGAAGCCGCCGAGCATCTCGAAGACCTCGCGGGGAGCCATGAGCAGGCACCCGGTGATGACGCCGACCTCGCGCACGGTGTCGTAGCCCCACCACCCCAGCGACTCGGGGTCGAACGTACGGGTCCCGGCGAAGACGGTGCTCAGCCCGGTGGCGAAGCAGGCCTGGCTCCACAGGGTCGGCTCGCCCCACACCGACGCGGGGTCGGGCTCACCGTCGGGGGTGAGGGTGCGGCCGCCGACGAGCCCGCGGGAGGGGTCCTCGTCGAGGAAGGCAGCGAGTGCGTCGACCGCACCGGGGAGCACCTCGGTGTCGGGGTTGAGGAACAGCACCCGCTCACCGCGGGCCAGCGACGCGCCGAGGTTGCAGGCCCTCCCGAAGCCGACGTTCTGCTCCAGCTCGATAAGGCGCAGGCGCGTGAGGTCAGCGGTCAGCGTCTCGCGCAGCGGAGGCATCGAGGCGTTGTCGACGAGGACCACCTCATGGGTGAGGGCCGGCTCTCCCTCGCCGGCCAGGGAGGCCAGGCAGCGGTCCAGCCACTGGGGGGCGCCATAGCCGACGACGACGATCGAGACCTCGACGGCCGGTGCCTGACCACCGGTCGGGCCGGTCTCTGCCGGGGGGTGAACCATCCGAAACACTCCTCTCCACAGCGCATGGGCCGTCGCTTGGTTGCAGAGTGCGACGGATTGTCACAGTGAAACAGGCGCAGGCGGGCACGGGGAGCAGACCGGAACACTGCCGCAGCAGGCCACCGGACTCCACCAGGGTCGGCGGCACAGGCGTCGCAAGCTGCGGTGAAGGCGGGGACCACAGCGATGAAGGCGCGACACTGCTCAGCGTTGAGCGTCGTGAAGTCCCGATCGAAGCGTGGCGTCGACTCGTACTTCACGCCGGGGCCGGGCCGTGGCTGCCCGCAGCCTCTTCTCGTCCTGCGTGTTCGTCGAGCTCTTTCAGGTGCTCGACGAACACGTCGGACGACTCGTGCCGGACCACCTCGCCCCGCTGCAGGTGCTCCTCGACCCGGTGCTCACCGCCCTGCCAGCGCTCGCTCCAGAACCATGCCTGGTCTGCCGGGACTGCAGCGGTGGGACGTACCTCCAGCACGCCGTCCTCGCGCTCGATGATCTCCACCTGCGCGCCGGGCCGGTCAAGGCCGTAGCCCCGGATCGCCACGCACGCGACGGCGTCGAGCCGAGCCAGCAGCTGGTCCGGCCCTGCGCTCCGGTCAGCTCCACCCGTTCTTGCCCGTGGCCAGCCGGCGCACCCGCCGCCTGGCATGGATGAACTTTCGCCGCCACCCGATGGAGTGGCGCAGGTCGAGCGTGGCGACCTGCACGTGAGCAGCGTCGTTCCTCGTCTGTGCCAGCCACTCAGCCAGGGTGGTGGCGCCCGTCGCCCTCGCCGAGAGCGGCATCGCCGCCTGGTAGGCGGCCTCGTCCGTGAAGGCTGTCAGCGGATGACGAGGATCGTCGAGGTGCTCCTCGGCGACGAGCGGCAACGGCCACCCGTTGACGTAGCCGGCCTTCGCGGCCTGCAGGCACCAGCCGACGAAGCTCAGCCCGGGGCGTAGCGGACCCAGCTCGCGGACGAGGTCGCGGCGCAGCATGTGCCCGCTGCCCTGCACCCAGTGGTTGCGCAGCAGGCGGACACCGTGAACCTCGGCGATCTTGGGCGAGGCGCGCACCTCGTCCCAGTCCTCGGGCAGGAACCGCCACGATCCCAGCACCCCGAGACCGTCCCAGGCGTCCAGCGCGCTCGACAGGTGCTCGACCCAGCCGGGCTCCATCAGCGAGTCGTCGTCGACCTTGGAGACGAACCGCCCCTCCGCCTCCGTCCACACCCAGTTGATCGCCGCCTGCAGGCCCAGGTTCTCGGGGGAGTGGTGGAAGCGGTGCAGCCGCGGGTGGTCCAGGTGCGGTTCGATGACGTCGAGCACCTCGCGGTCGTCCCCGTTGTGCCACACCCACACCCGCCCGTCCGCCGGCATCGTGGAGAGCAGCCGCGGCAGCGACAGCGAGGTGTAGCGGGGACGGTCGTGGGTGATCAGCACGACGTCGAGCCCGGTCCCCGGTGTGGCGGGGCCCGGGCTCATGACGCCACCCGGCTGGAGCGATCGTGGTTCCAGCCGATGACCGCGCCGCCAGCCAGCGCGAGCCGGAGCCGGACCAGCACGGTGAGCGCGACGAAGGAGCCCACCCACGGCCACGTCCGGGGCGAGCGCAGGAGAGGCAGGAGCGCCCGCGCCCCGGTCACCCCTGGCTGGGGGACGAGCGCTATGCCGCTCGCAGCGAGCTGCACGTTGCCGGTGCGGCCGCGCAGCGCGCGCGCGACGTACGAGCGCACCGTGCGCGGCGGACGGACCTCATAGGTGCCCTCGCTCGTCGTGCGCTCCCCTGGGGCGAAGGAGCGGCGGACGTAGTCGTCATCGGCTATCACGTCGGGGAAGGGAGCGATGCGGGCGTGGCCCGCCTCGGACACGGCGTACACGCCCGAGCCGAGGTAGCCCTCGCGCGTCACCGGCAGAGAGGCCCACGCCCGGTAGTGCCAGGCCACCACGGGGGAGACCCCGTCAGTGACGAGCCGGACGTGCGGGGCACCTGCGAGCGCGGGGCCAGCCCTGAGGGCGGCGGCGAGGGTCCGGGCATCGCGGGTGCTGAGGACCGCGTCGGCGTCGAGGTAGATGCGCGGGAACGACGATGCCGCGGCGTCGCCGGCGTTGATCGCACCGATCTTCCCGGGCTCTGGCAGCTCGATGACCCGGACGTCGCGGTGACGCCGGGCGCGCTCGGCGGTGTCGTCGCTGCAGGCGTTGGCGGCGACGACCACCTCGAGCTCGCCGGGCTCCGCGTCCGCCATCAAGGCAGCGAGACAGCGGTCGATGACCTCCGCCTCGTCATGGGCAGGCACGATCACGGACATCTCGCTCACCACACGGTTCATGCTAGTGACTCTGTGTGGCGAGTGCGGGCGCTCGCGGGTATTGGGTCAGGGCTCTCCGAAGCATCGAGAGGTCAGTCCCAGACACCTCAGCGGGCGCGGGCGGTGGGGACCTCCGAGCCGCTGCCCGTGAACCGGTTTCCGCCGGCCAGCAGGACCGAGCGCGGGGACAGCACCTGGCCGTACCGGCTCGTCGTCCCGAACGTGTTGTTGCGGATGACGAGGTCGGTCGCGGTGATGTCGGCGCGCACGTTGAGCGTGTAGTTCCCGCCGTCGAGGTGGTTGTCCTCGATCAGGACGCGTTCGACCTTGCGGCCCCCGGTCTCAGAGCCCAGCATGATCGCGGCGTTGTTGTAGTCCCCGCGGCTGGTGTTGTTCGCGTCGAGCGTGTTGCCCCGGACGACGACGTCGGTCGCGGACGTGGTCTGCACGGCGTCGGAGTGCAGCGTCCGGATGCGGACCAGGTCGTGGATCCAGCTGTTCTCGATGAGCACCCGGTGGCCGAAGCGGGCGCCGTCGGCGCAGCCGTGGACGTTCACCCTGCGCAGGGTGTACCGGCTGTACCCGACACAGACCGCGGTGGAGCCGCGCCCGTCGATCTCGACGTCCTCCACGGTCAGGCGGTCGCCGGAGTCGGCGATCGCGACGGCGACCTGGCCCTCGGCTGAGGCGCACCTGATGCGGCTGGAGCGGATGGTCACGTCTTTCGCCCTCACCTGGACGCACCCGTCGATGTCCAGACCCTCGACCACGGCTCCGTCCTGCGTGATGCTGATCGAGCCCGAGGGCGCGAGCCTGGTCCCGGCGGGGACGCCGGTGCTCGCGGCTCCGGCGCGCGAGCCGGGTGCTCCGGGATCGACCGCCCTGAACCACCGCGTGACGACACGGGTCCCGCGGTCGGGCGTCTCGATGACCGTCCGGAGCTTCGTGAGGCCGCGGAGCCCCGACAGGTCGACGTCGGCGCTCGCCGTGAACGCCCCCCGATACGGCTCGATGCTGGTGTCCTCCGCCAGCGCCCGGCCGTCGACCGTGAACTGCACGCGATCGGCGGCCGTGCTGGAGATCGCGTCGAGGCGCACGAGCCCGGCCGGCACGCTGGACAGCGTGATGCTCGACCCGGCGTAGCGCACCTGGTCGGGGCTCGCGGCCTCGGCGTGGGCGGGGACGCTGACCGCGGACAGGGCGAGCGCGACGGCACCGACGAGGACGAGACGGCGCACCGCGGCGCGGGCAGCGGTCACGGCGCGACCACGCGGACCGGTCCGCCGGTGGCGGCGTAGACGTTGCCGGTCCCGAGGGGCACCTGTGCGGGCGTCAGGACGGAGCCGAACCTGGTGGAGTCGCCGAAGGAGTTGTCGCGGATCACGACGCCGGAGACGTTGATGTCCCCGCGGACGTTGAGCGCGTAGTTGCCGCCGTCGAGGTGGTTGCCCTCCACGATGAGCCGGGTGACGATCCGGCTCCCGGTCTCGGACCCGAGCATCAGAGCCGCGTTGGCGAACTTGCCGTCGGGCTCCCGCGCGTCCAAGGTGCTGCGTCGGATCACGACGTCGGAGGCGGACGTCGTCTGCAGGGCGTCGGAGTGCAGCGTCCCGATGCGCGCGAGGTCGTGCACCCAGCTGTCCTCGATCAGGACCCGGTGACCGAAGCGTGCCCCGTCGGCGCACCCGTGCAGGTCCACCCGGCGCAGGGTGTAGTCGCCCCATCCCACGCACACCGGCGTGGTGCCCAGCCCGTCGACCTCGACACCCTCGAGCGTGAGGTTCTTCGCCCCACCACCCAGGAGGACGGCGACGCCGCTGCTGGGGCCATCACAGCGGATCCTCGTGTTCCGGATGGTCACGTCGGAGGCGCGGACGTTGACGCATCCCTGCACGTCCAGGCCGTCGACGACGGTGCCGGCCCGCCAGATGCTGAGCGCGCCGCTCGGCGTGAGGGTTGTGCCGGAGGGCACCCCGGTGAGGGAGGTGTCGGGGAGCGGCACGCCGGAGACCGGCGGTGCGTCGGGGGACGAGTTGCCCGACGGCGGAGGGGGGATCGCCCGGAAGAACTTCCACACCCTCCGGCTGGACTTCCCGGTCTGGAACTTCACGGTCAGCTCCGTGAGCCCGTGGAACCCCGTCAGGTCCACCTCGGTGGAGGCGAGCCAGCTGTCACCCTCCTGGACGACCGTCGTGTCCTGGCCGAGCACCTGGGAGCCGATGGAGTACGTCGCAGAAGATGCCGGGGTCGTGGAGAGAGCATCGATGGTGACGACCTGCGCCGGTACCCGCGCCATGTTGAGGCTGGCGCCGTCGTAGCGCAGGAAGTCGCTGGCTGCGGCGGCGGGTGATGCGCCGGCGATGGTGACGAGCACCGCGGCGAGCGCCGCTGCTGGGGCGATCCGGCGGGCGCGCGGTCGTGCGGTCATGGGGTCCTCCGTCGATGGTGATCGCGAGGGCCATCGACATGAGATCACGCACCGTGAACCCTGGTCGGTCATCTCCACCCGTTCGGTGCAAGCGCCACCTAGCCTGGCCGGGTGCTCGTCCGCCGCGTCGCCGGAGGCTGGATGGCCGTCCTCGTCGGGATCTCCCTGAGCCTGGCCAGCTGCTCCTCCGCGCGCTCCCCGCTCCCGCAGAGCACGCCGGGCGTCGAGCAGTCGCCGAACGTCGCACTGCCGGAGAGGTCGGGGCCGGTCGACCCCAGAGACACCGGGGTTCCCGCTGGCGTGAGCCTGAAGCCGTCGAAGGGGCTGCGGATCACCGAGGACGACACCGTGGTCGACGGGATGGACGTCGACGGGTGCGTCCTGGTCGAGGCGGACGACGTCATCATCCGCAACACCCGGATCCGCTGCGACGACCGGGAGAGACAGCTGGTGGTGCAGGTCGGCGACGAGGCGCAGAACCTCGTCGTCGAGCGCAGCGAGATCGACGGGCGCGGGCGGATGGCGGTCGGGATCGGGTGGTCGCGCTACACCCTCACGAACGTGGACGTCCACGGCGTCGCCGACGGTGCGCGGTTCGGGCACGGGGTGCTCATCGAGAACAGCTGGGTCCACGACATGGCGCGCATCGGTTCGCTGCACTCCGACGCGCTGCAGACCACCTCGGCCTCGGACGTCGTCATCCGGGGCAACGTGCTGGACCCCACGCGGGGCCGTGACGGCGACTACAACAACGCTGCCCTGATGATCGGCTCCGAGACGGGCAGCAAGCTGGTGCGCGACGTGCTCGTGGAGGGCAACTCGCTCGACGGCGGCAACTACAGCCTCAACGTCCGGGCCGACGCCACGGTCCAGGGGCTGGTCGTCCGGGGCAACGTCTTCGGGGACGACTCCCGCTACGGCCCGGTGCTGGCTCCCGGCGCGGTGACGCTCGACGAGGACAACGTGACGGTCTCCGGCGACGCCGTGAAGGTGGTCCGCGCCAAGCCCTGAGGTTCCTCGCCGCGCCCGGGGGGCGGGAGCACCACGGCGGCGGAGAGCCCGACGAGCAGGAACAGGAACATCGCTGCCTGGCCGAAGGACATCAGGTCGAAGACTCCCCCGGAGACCGCCAGCGCGCACAGGGCCCCGGCCATCGCCGCCGCCAGGCTGGCCCGGCGCGGGTCGGTGCGTCGCGAGCGCCAGCCGGCGGCCGCCAGCCCGGCCAGCGGGGCGCCGATGAGCAGGGTGAACGCGAGCACGCCCACGAGCCCGCGGCTGGCGAGCAGCTCGAGCCACTGGTTGTCCAGGATGAGGCCCTGGGGCAGCGGGGCGCCGCCCAGCCACGGGTTGGCGTTGAAGGCTGCGTCGATGATGGGGAAGTCGTCCGTCCGCCCGGTGATCGAGGGATCGGTGCTCTCGTCGGCGAAGAGGCGGACCAGCGCTCCGGACAGGCTGGGGGCCAGCACGTAGGCACCGCACGCGGACAGCACGCCGAGCACCGCAGTCGCTGCCCGGACCGTCCACGGCTGCGCGGTGAGGAAGACGAGCACCGCGGTGGCGATGCAGATGAGCCCGCCGCGGGAGAGGGCGAACGGCAGCGCGAGAGCCATGAGGGCGGCGGCGACGGTGGCGAGGCGCCGCGCCCGCTGGGTGGCCGCGTGGAGCACGAGGTGCAGCGCCAGCGGCAGGCAGCAGCCGAGGACCACCCCGAACTCGATCGGGTGGGACGCGGTGCCCACGACGCGGCGGAACCCGAAGCGTGAACCGCCCCCGCCGGTGCCCGACACCTGGTCGAACCCCGGCAGCGTCACCAGGTCAGCCCACTTGACCGGAGACCCGACCGCCTGGGTCATGGCGACGACCGCGCTCAGCGCGCACCCGGCGACGACCACGCCGAGCACCTGGTGCACCGTCGTGATGCTGCGTGCGCGGCTGGCCGCGTAGAGCGCGATGCCGCAGGCGCTCGCGGAGAAGAGGAGCTCGCGCAGCAGCCCGGCCGGATCCCGCTCACCTGCCAGCGTCTGCCAGCCGTAGAAGAAGATGGCTTGCGCCAGGTAGAGCAGGAGCAGGACGACGATCGGCGGCGCGACCGCCGCCTGACCGCGACGTCCGCGCAGCAGCTCCAGGGCGACCAGGACGAGCGCGACCATGCCGACCAGGCGGGCGGGCGACCCGTTGCTGCGCAGCGGTCCGGCCAGGGCGACCTCGCTGGGGAAGAAGAACAGGAGGGCAGCGAAGAGCAGGAGGACCGTCGGCGGTGGCCGTCGAGGGCGCACGCGCTGGACGGGGGACGGCGTTCCGGCGTCGACGAGAGCGCTCATGCCCGTCGCCTGGCCGTCGCTCCCACGGTGAGGGATGGTACCGATCGTCACCATCCGTGGTTGGCAGATGCCAGGATGTGACGAACCCCCGTGGCTCCGCCCCGGCCCGATCCCACAGGAGGAACGTCCTTGGACCTGCTCGGCGTCCTGAGAGCCTGCGTCCGCCGCTGGTGGGTCTTCCTGCCCGTGGTGGGGCTGACCGCGTGGCTGTGCTGGCAGCAGTACCAGGACGCGGAGCCCGAGTACACCGCGACCGCGTCGGTGGTCGTCGCCCCCTCGCCGGACCTGGTGATCAGCCGGGGCCGCCAGGCGGAGAACGGCCCACCGGTGACCACGCCCTTCAACGGCGGGGAAGGACCCAGGGTGCTCTCCGGCCTGCTGGTGCGCGCCCTGAACACCGCGGTGGTCCGTGAGCAGCTCCTGCCCGCAGGGGGCGCTGCGCTGGTGGCGAGCCGTGACGTGCAGGAGGACGCGACCGTGGTCGACCTGCAGGTGGTCGCGCAGGACGCGGCCTCGGACGTCGAGGCGCTCGCCGCGGTGCGCGCCGGTGTCAACGACGTCGTGCACCAGGTCCAGCTCGAGGCCGGCGCGCAGCAGGGTCAGCTGTACGACGCCGTCTCGGGCGGTCCGGTGGACCCGCCGTTGGTCACCTACCCCGACCGGGTGCGCGGCGTCGTGGCGATCGGCCTGGCCGGGATGCTGGCCGCCGTGGTGCTGAGCGTCCTGGCGCAGTCTCTGCTGGGGGGGCGGCGCAAGCCGTCCGAGAAGAAGCAGCGGAAGCAGCGAACGTCACGAGGGAGCCGTCATCCCGTCGCCACCAGGCACTCGGCGGCGGGCCGGTCGGAGGAGACCTCCACCGACGTGCTCGACCTCGCCGGCGACCGAGCGTCCACCCCGGTCCGGTGACCGTCATCCCCCTCGACGACGGAGCGCTGCCGTCAGCGCTCGCAGTGACGGTGATCGTCCCGGTGCACGAGGACGCGGCGGCCCTCCGCCGATGCCTGGCCGCGCTGCGCGCGCAGGACTTGGCCGCCGGCTCCTTCGACGTCGTGGTGTGCGACAACGCCTCGGTCCACGACCGGGTGCTCGCGGCCGACGTCGCGCTCCAGGAAGGACAGCACGGCCCGCAGGTGACGTTGGTGGAGTCCGCCGAGCCCGGCTCCTACCGGGCGCGCAACAGGTGCCTGCCGCAGGCGCGAGGAGCGGTGCTGGCCTTCACCGACGCCGACTGCCGTCCTCACCCCACGTGGCTCTCGGAGGGGCTGGCCGCGCTGCAGGGTGAGGGCGAGAACGAGCGGCCCGACCTCGTGGCGGGCCGGGTGGCCGTCCACGCCCAGCACGTCCCCGCCCGGCCCGTCGAGCTCTACGAGGTCGAGACGGCGTTCCCGCAGGAGAAGTACGTGAGGACCATGAGCTTCGGCGTCACCGCGAACCTCTTCGTGCGCCGCTCGGTGGTCGAGGACGTGGGCCCGTTCGACGAGTCCCTCCTCAGCGGCGGCGACCGCGAGTTCTGCGAGCGGGCGGTCCGGCGCGGGCACCGCATCGCCTATGCCGCGTCCGCCGTCGTCGACCACCCTGCGCGAGCCAGCGTGGCGGAGCTGCGCACGAAGGCGACGCGCGTGCTGGTCGGTGCCCGAGCCGACGGGCGCCTCGGGCCCTGGTCCGGGCTGCTCCGTCAGGCCCGTCCCCCCCTGGGTGCGATCCAGCGCGCCAGGCGCTCGCCGCGCCTGGCGACGGCGCGGGACAGGGCGATGTACGTGGCCGGCGAGGTGACCGCGCACTACGTCCGCGTGATCGCTGAGGTGCGCGTGCGCACATCACCCGGAGGAGCCGTGCGGCGGCGCTGAACGCCCCCGCCGACGTGCCTCTCGCGCTTACGGTGCTGGGCATGGCACCACCGCTCCCGCTGTCCTCCCGTCTGACCGGTGGCGTCCGCCGGCTGCTGCGCCCCTCGCTGTGGCTGCACCTCGTCCGCCTGGCCAACGCGGCGGGCTACGCGCACGCCGACCAGCGCGCGACGATGTCCGCCGGCCCTGGCCTGGCGATGGCCCCGTCCGTGAGCCTGCGCAACGGCGAGCGCATCGAGTGCGGACGCGAGGTGCACGTGGGGGAGAGGTGCTCGCTGTGGGCGGGCGACACCGCCGGGCGCATCGTCCTGGGCGACAACGCGTTGCTCGCTCCCGAGGTGTTCATCACCGCGAGCAACTACGGCACGCGATGGGGCACCGGCGTGCCGATCATGCACCAGCCCAAGGTCGAGGCCGACGTGCTGATCGGTGCTGACGCCTGGCTGGGCGCCCGCGTCACGGTGCTGCCCGGCATCTCGATCGGTCAGGGGGCCGTCGTGGCGGCCGGCGCGGTGGTGACGAAGGACCTGCCCGCCGGGTGCATCGCTGGCGGCGTGCCCGCGCGGGTCATCGGTTGGCGCGAGGGCGTCCCCGAGGCGATGCGGGGGGAGGCCGTCCGTGGGTGACGCCTCTCTCGAGCCTCGTCGTGCACGCGTGCTGAGCAACGTCGTGGTGGCGCGGTCCAACCCCTGGGTCACGTCCTGGCTCGAGGCCTCGAAGGCGGCCGGCGTCGACGTGGTCGACCTCAGCACGGCCGCCGTGCTGGCGCGCGGTGCGGACGCGCCGTCGGGCGCCCACCTGCAGTGGCCGGAACGCATGCTCAACCCCGCCTCGCCGCTGGCGGCCGCGAGGCTCGTGCTGCGCCTGCTCCTCCTCTGCGCCCTGCTGCGGCTGCGCGGGCGGACCGTGCTCCTCACCGCCCACAACGTCCGGGCCCACGAGCGTCGCCACCCGCTGCTGAGCACGGTCCTGTGGTGGGCGTTGGACCGGTTGGTGACCGACGTCCACGTCCTGTCAGCCGCGGGCCGACGTGAGGTCGAACAGGCTCATCCGCTCCTGGCGCGCCGCACCTGGCACGTGATCCCCCACGGGGACTACCTGGCGCAGACGGCTGGGGCTCCCTCACGCACCGACGCCCGCGCGCGCCTGAGCCTGCCGGCCGACGCCACGGTCCTCACGACCGTCGGCGGCCTGCGCGCCTACAAGGGCGCGACCGACCTGGTCTCGACGTTTCGCCGCTGGGACCGGCGCGACGCGGTGCTGCTGATGGCCGGCCGACCGGCGGGCCCGGAGGAGGCGAGAGATCTGCGCGACGCGGCCGGCGACGACCCCCGCCTGCACCTGACCCTGGAGCACATCGACGACGACGAGCTGAGCGGACGGGTGGCAGCCGCCGACCTGGTCGTCCTGCCCTACCGGGCCGTCTTGAACTCCGGCAGCGCGATGTACGCCCTCTCCGCCCGGCGACCCGTGCTCGTCCCGTCCACCCCCACCTTCACCGAGCTCGGCGAGCAGGTGGGGCCGGGCTGGGTGCGAACGTATGAGGGCGACCTGGGCGTCGACGACCTGCTCCGGGCCAGCGACGAGCCGCCTCCCGCCCGTCCCCCCGAGATGGCCTGGTGCTCCTGGTCGACCATCACCGAGCAGATCGCCGGCCTCTGGGGGACACGATGAGCGCGCTGCAGCGCCCGAGCGTCTCGGTGATCATCCCCGTCCGCGACGGAGCCGCCCAGCTCGACGGCTGCCTCGGCGCCCTCGACGTCCAGGACTACGACGGCGACCTCGAGGTGCTCGTCGTCGACAACGGGTCCCGCGAGGACATCGGTGCCGTGGTCTCTCGTCACGCCGGGGCCCGGATGCTGCGCGAACCTCGGCCCGGGTCGTACGCCGCACGCAACCTCGCCCTCACCTCCGCCGTCGGTGAGGTGCTGGCCTTCACGGACGGCGACTGCACGCCGAGGCCTGACTGGGTCGGGCGAGCCGTCGAGGAGCTCTCGCGCGACCCCGCGGCGGACATGGTGGGTGGGCGGGTGGAGATCACGTACTCCCACGGTGCGCCCAGGACCCCCAGCGAGCTGTTCGAGGCCGTCCACGGTTTCCCGCAGGAGCGCTACCTGGCCGACCAGCGGTACGCGGTCACCGCGAACATGATCACCTGGCGTCACGTCGTGGACCGGGTCGGGCCGTTCGACGCCGCTCTCGCCTCGCGCGGCGACGCCAACTGGGGCCAGCGCGTCGCTGCCGCCGGGGGGACCCAGCGCTACGCAGGGCTGGCCGTCGTGCGCCACCCGGCACGGTCGACGTGGGGGGAGTCCTTGGAGAAGTGGCGGCGCGTGGCGCGTGGTCGGGTCGCCAACGACCTGAACGCCGGGCGGCGCCCGCGGCACTTCGTCGGCATGGCCGTGAGCCAGCTGCGCGACGTGGCTCGCCTCCTGCCGAGGCTGAGCACGACGAGCCACCTCGACGGTCGTGGTCAGCGTGCGCGGTACCTCCTGGCCTTCACGGTGTGCCGCGGCCTCACGGCGGCAATCTTCGCGCGCGGAGCCGTCGCATCCTCTTTGCGCCGATCTTCATCGCAGACCGCATCGAGCCCCTACGCTCAGTGATGCTCCTTCACGACGTCGTGGCTCGGAGCGCCACGACGAGAGGAACGGGAGGACGCACGGCATGAGCCAACTGCGTGCCAGCGCCGCGACGGGCGTCGCATGGACGGCCGTCCAGATCTGGACGGTCCGGCTGACCACCGCGGGCGCCTTCATCGTCCTGTCCCGGCAGCTCCAGCCGAACGAGTTCGGGCTGGTCGCCCTGGCGATGGCCGTGATCGGCGTTCTGAGCCTGTTCGGGGACAGCGGCATCCCGGTCTACGTCCAACGGGTCAAAGAGATCGACAAGCGCACGCTCGACACAGCCTTTTGGACCACCGTCGCCATGGGCACCGTGCTGGCGGGCGCGCTCGCGCTGGTCGCCGCCCCCGTCGCGGCCCTGTTCGACGCGCCCGGCCTCACGCCAGTGCTCCAGGTGCTCAGCATCGGGCTGGTGCTCAACAGCCTCAACAGCATCCAGTCAGCCCTGCTCAAGCGGCAGATGCGCTTCAAGACACTCGCCATCCGCGGCACCATCGCCACCGGCATCGGGTCGATCGTCGCGATCACCATGGCGCTCAACGGTTTCGGCGTCTGGGCGCTGGTCGCACAGTCACTGGTGCGCAGCGCCGTCTCGGTGCTCATCATCTGGACGTCGGTGTCGTGGTATCCAGGCTTGTCGTGGAGCCGAGCGCGAGCCGGCGAGATGATCGGCTTCGGTAGCAAGCTGCTCTCCATCAGCCTTCTGATGACCCTACGGGACCGCGGGGAAGACTTCCTTCTCGCCGGCCTCAGTGGCACGGGCGTGCTGGGTCTGTGGGCCGTCGCCAACCGGCTCGTCCGCATCATCCAGGAGACGGGCTCCTCCGTCGTGAGCTCGGTGGCCACCCCGGCGTTCGCCAAGCTCCAGGGCGAGCCGAAGCGGCTGTACGGGGCGTACGAGACCAGCATGACCGCGACCAGCAGCGTCATGTTCCCCGCTCTGGGCCTGCTCGCCGTGATCAGCCCCGTCCTGGTCCCCACCGTCCTCGGGC
Organism: Actinomycetales bacterium; assembly: GCA_038243415.1. Taxonomy (GTDB): domain Bacteria; phylum Actinomycetota; class Actinomycetes; order Actinomycetales; family Quadrisphaeraceae; genus CADCUY01. The sequence goes on from JBBSRD010000001.1 coordinate 22,228, forward strand.
AGCAGTGGCAGCAGACAGCGGAGGCTGCGCAGATCATCGCGCTGACAGCCATCGTGGGCGTCTTCGTCTACTTCGACCGGCCGATCTTCATCGCCTTCAACCGTCTGCGCCCGGAGATCATCCTGGTCGCGTTCATCGTCGCCGCACACCTGTCGATCGTCGTCCTCGTCGCGCCCCTGGGCCTGACCCCTCTCGCGCTGGCGCTGCTGGCTCGTTCCCTGGTCACCTGGCCGATCCGGATGGTGGTGCTGCACCGCACCACGGGTGTTCCGTACCGCTCGGTGCTGCGTCCGCTGAGGGTGCTCGCCGCCGCCGGGGTCATGGCCGGGTCTGTGGTCCTCGCGCTGGCGATCATCGGCGATGGCTCCGACTGGCTGAAGATCGGTGTTTCGGTGGGGGTCGCCCTGCTTGTCTATCCGGTGGCGCTGCTGCTGCTCGCCCGGTCTGTGGTCCTGGACCTCATGTCGGACGTCAAGCGGGTGCGCTGCCCGATCGTGCTCCCAGAATCCATGACGGAGGAGGTGCGAGATGTTCAGGTCAGCCGCTGACCCTGCCGAGCACGTCGATGCCCTGCGCCTCACCGCGCTCTCGCGCCTCGCTGAGCACCTGCCCCGGTACGACCGGTGGACGGCGATCGACTACCCGATGCACTTCAACGTGGGTGATGCGGCGATCACTTTGGGCCAGGCTCGATTGGCCACCGAGGTGGGAGCATCGCTCGGCGCCGTCCTCGATCGTGTCTCGTACAGGTCCAGACTGGTGAGCCCAGGCTCATTGCCAGTGATTGCTGGGGGTGGGAATTGGGGAGGCCTCTACCCGACCCACCACAAGCTCCGACTCCGCGCGCTCCACGATCTTCGCGGACGTGACGTCGTGCAGATGCCCCAGTCGATCCAGTACGCCTCGCAGGAGCACCGCGAGCAGCTGCGTCGTGCTGTCGGCGAGCACGGGCGGCTGACCTTGCTCGTCCGCGACGAGCGCAGCTACAACGTCGCGGTGGCAGACTACGACTGTGCCGTGCACCTCGTCCCCGACCTGGTCTTCACCCTCGGGCGGCTGAGCACGCCCGGACCGAGCACCGACGTGGTGGTGCAGGGACGCACCGACCGTGAGGCGCAAGAGTCCTCCACCGACCTGTCAACCTTCGACTGGCTCGAACCGCCATGCGCGTCCCTGTCTCGGATCGCCTTCCGCGCTGCCCGCCTGGCCAACCGCGCCCAGCGGCGGGTACCCCAGCAGATCGCAGGTCGAGCGACCGTCGCGACCACCAGGGTGTTGGCGGAGGTCAATCTGCGCCGGGGGACCGCCCTGCTCGGAAGGGGGCGCTATGTCGCTACCGACCGGTTGCACGGCCACGTCCTCTCGTACCTGATCGGTCGACCCCACGTCGTGGTCGACGACCGGTACAGCAAGATCCGCGCGCTGCACGAGACGTGGCTCGTCGATGATCCGCAGAGCATTCTGGTCTCCTCGTGGGCAGAGGTTCCCGCTGCGCTGGACGATCTGCGAAAGCGTTTCCCTGACGCATGACCCTCCATGACGGTTCGCCTCGCATGACACCCCCTGACGTCACTGTCGTGATTCCCTGCCGAGACGTGGTGGGCACGATCGAGGAGCAGCTGGCCGCGCTCGCCGAGCAGGACTTCGTCGGCACTGTCGAGATCCTGCTCAGCGATAACGGCTCGCGCGACGGGTTGGCCGATCACCTGGACACTTGGAGGCAGCAGTACGGGTTGGCACTCCGTCACGTCGACGCCTCAGCGCGAGCGGGTGTCAGCCACGCTCGGAACATCGGGCTGCGCGCTGCATCGTCAAGCGTCGTCGCCGTCTGCGACGCCGACGACGTGGTCAGCCCCAGGTGGCTCGCCGCGCTCGTCGAGCAGGTCCGGGCCGGTTTCTCCGTGGTGGGAGGTGCTATCGACGTCACCGTTCTGAACGATGAGGTCCGGCAGGCCTGGCGGCCCGGCCCCCCGAACGACCGACTACCGGCCAAGCTGGGTTTCAAGCCGTACGCCATCGGCGCCAACCTCGCCGTGCAGCGCGACGACGCGCTCGCCATCGGCGGGTGGGATGAGGACTACGTGGCCGGGGGCGACGACGTCGACTTCTCGTGGCGCATCCAGCTCGCCGGCCACCACATCGGGTTCGCACCTGACGCCCTGGTCCATTATCGGTATCGGGCCGACTTAAAGGGCACTGCACGCCAGGCCCGCGCGTATGCCCGCTGCGAAGCGCGGCTCCTCGCGCAGTACGCCGACCGAGGAGCGCATGCCTATCGACCTTCGCGTACCAGAATCGAATTGTCGTGGCTACGGCACAACGTTCGCGACCTCGTCACCTCGGAAGCCAGCCGTGGCCGGTGGATCTACAAAGCATCGACCGTCGCCGGTCGACTCAGCGGCGCGGTTAGTGAGCGACGCTGGGTCGGCTGAAGGGAATCTGCCGGTGCGGCGCTTCTACGTCAGCAGCTGAATAAAAGGATCTCTCGATCCATCATCTTTGCCACAGCGCCAGCTCGAAGCTGCCGAAGTCCTCCCGCTCAACCTCGGCGTAGCCAGCCCCCAAGCCGATGCGGTCCGCCGTCAGTGGCTGAGCGCTCGCGAGCGGCGCAGAGACCACCCACACCCGGGAGTGCTTGAAGAGCGCAGCGGTCCGAGCCGCACCTTCGAGCTCCCGGCCGGAGATGGTGTTGCTCGCCGTGGGGGGGCTGGTGAGCAGCGGATCGTCGAGGCGGATTCCGTCGGGGAGGTACATCTGCGTCAGGCCGCGGGCCGTGGTCCCCACGAACACCACAGCGTCACCGGCTTGCCACCGTGAGGCCAGCGCCTGCGTCGCGGACCGTGGATCGTCGGACACGTAGGACTGCTCGCGCAGGTGGGCCGCTGACATGACCAGGGGAACTGTCAGAGCGACCAGGACTGCCGCTGCCACGGTTGCTGCGACGGTTTGGCGGAGCGCGACCACCGCATGCTGAAGGCCTGCCGCCGCCAGGATGGCGACCGCCGGGGCACCCGCCGAGACGTATCGGGTCTGGAAGTACGAACCGGCCAGGCTCAGCGCAACGACCGCGATGAAGGGCATGAGCAGCCACGCCACGACGAGCAGGTGAGTCCCGCCATGCCCTTTCGACCGGAAGTTGCGGTGTGCGGCCATCGCCCCGAGAACGATCAGGACGGCAAGGACCACGGCCGTCCACCATGCACCAGCGATGACCAGGGGCAGGCGAAGCAACTGCTCGGCTCCTGCGCTGCTCGGGACCCCATCTGCCTGACGGAGACCCACGGCGACCAGGCCCAGTCCCACGAGGGCGGCGGGCACTGCTGTGAGGGTCACGGTCTTACGGGCAGCGTGCCCGGGTGCGACGAGCAGCGCGAGGACCATGCCGACAACAGCGGGCAGCCCGACGATGGGGTGAAGGAAGCCAGGCAGAGCGGCGACGACGGCGAACGTCCAGACCCGTCCCGCCGTCGGGCGCTCGCGTAGTCGCATCGCCACCAGCGCGGTCGCCGTGATCGCGAGCAGCACCAGCGGGTACGCGCGAGCTTCCTGGGCGTGCGAGGTGACCGCCGGCATCGCGGCGACCAGGACGCCAGCCGCTGTGGCAGCACCGGTATCCGTGAGCCGTGTCGTCACGAGCACGACGAGAGCAGGGAGGACAACGGTGCACACGGCTGCCGGCAGACGGAGCCATGCCACAGAGTCGTCGATGAGCAACCACACGTGCATGACGCCGTAGAACCCGGTGAGGCCGCCGTCCGAGACCCGCAGAAGATCGATCATGTCGACCAGAGGACGTCTGGCGGTGCTCAGCGTGTAGAACTCGTCGCGCCACAGCGGCTTGGACGAGTACTGCCATGCCGTGAGCAGGGCGGACAGCAGGACGCCGGGAAGCATCGCCACCACCTGCGCGTGCCGGTCCCTGCCGGGGCGCTCGGACTGCAGCGACGGGTGCTCGTCCGTCTCCTGGCTGCTGTCGAGAACGTCGCTCACCAGGCCAGATTGGCAGCCGGGGTCCCGCCTGTGTCGGCCTTTGACCAAGTCGTCCGATCCACTCCCGAGCGATGCCGTCCTGCTGGCTGCAGGGGCCGAACGGGTGATCGCCTGCGCGAGCTCCTGCACCTGGAGCTGCGTCATCCCGATGGGTTCTTCATGCGCGCCATCACCCGCACGGCACTCGCCGCCGTCGCCACCACCGGGGCCCTCTGCGTGGTCCCCGCCTCGACGGTGCTCGCCACCCCCGCCGTCGTCGAGGTCTCGGCGCAGACGGCCGCTGCCTCGTCGCCCGGTCCCAGCCCGGTCCGCCTGTCCGGTCCCGACCGCCTCGCCACCGCTGTGGCCACCTCGCAGCGCCTCTTCCCTGACCCCGTCGAGACCGTGGTGGTGGCTTCCTCGCAGACCTACGCCGACTCCATCGGCGGTGCCACGCTGGCAGGGCTGGCTGGAGGGCCGCTGCTGCTCGTCGAGCCCACCGCGCTGCCCGACACCGTGCGCACCGAGGTCGACCGCCTGCTCCACGGCGGCGGGATCGTCTATCTGCTCGGCGGCGAGAAGGCCGTCAGCTCCGCGGTCGCCACAGCGTTGAAGGCCCCGGGTCGCCGCGTCGAGCGCATCAGCGGAGCCGACCGCTACGCCACCGCCGTGGCCGTCGCCCGGACCATCGCCGGTGACGGACCGTCCGCGGTATACCTGGCCTCGGGCACCACGTACCCCGACGGGCTCTCGGTGGCGCCTCTCGCGACCTCTGAGGGCGCCGTCGTCCTGCTCACCGATGGTGCGGCCATGCCGGAGGCCACGGCCGGGTTCCTGGCGACCGCGGACCCGGGTGGTCAGCGCACCGTCGCCGTCGGCGGCGCGGCGGCGAAGGCTGCTCCGCAGGTCCGTGCCGTGGTGGGTGCAGACCGGTACGACACCTCGGCGCGCGCCGCGGGTCTGTATGGCGGCGAGATCGGCGCGGTGGGGTTCTCCACCGGGCAGGACTGGCCGGACGCGCTGGTCGGCGCTGCGGCCATGGGCACGCTGGGCGGGCCGCTGCTGCTCACGGACGGCAGCGACCTCGGCCCGGCAAGAGGAGCAGCCGCCACCATCGCCGCCCAGCGCGAGGGCCTGCCGGCGGTGACCCTGTTCGGCGGCGAGAAGGCGATGGGTCGGGGCCTCAGCGATCAGATCGCGGGGCTGTCTTAGCCAGCGGGGGGCCTGAGCCTGGTCGCACGTCTTCTGCCGCTGATCTTTGCTTCCACATCACCGCACGGGCTCTTCTGCTGGTGGCACGGAGACTGAGGCGCCGCAGGGTGCTCCCTGACACCAGGCGATGACTTCACCAAGGATCGCGTGCGGGCGCCACTGCATCGAGGCTCCGGCGGCCAGGAGGCCGGCGATGAGCAGAAGGATGGCTGTGAGCGTCTCGGTGGTGTCCTCCACCGCCTCCAGCAGGAACATCGTCCACCCGCTGGTGAAGAGGCCGGCGACGCTGGCGCAGCTCTGCGAGACGATCAGGACCGCTGCTGCAGCGACCAGCGACCGTGCCGGACGGCCGCGGGTGCTCCATGCCACCAGGAGCAGGAAGCCGGCAACGCCTGCAGCAGCTATCGGCTGGGTGAGCGACAGGGTCGTCTCCGCGCCGAGCTCACGCCCGGCGACCTCGTGCAGGGACGCGGTCTCGTCGACGCTGAAGGCGAGACACAGGGCCGCCAGCCCCAGCCAGCACAGCCGCCGCGCTCCGACCGAGCGCCCGACCACGACGAGCGCCGTGACGGCGGCGGCAGAGAAGTGGAAGCTGGAATACCAGGTGGGGAGGTTGTTCTCCAGGTCCGCGTCAACGAGGCGCGAGTTGATCGTGACGTGGTTGACCAGGTGCAGCACGGTCAAGATGCCGAGGCCCAGAAGGCTTGCCGCCACGGCTGCGGAAAGTGGCGGACGAGGACTGTGTGTCACCGGGCAGACGCTACGTCCGGTGAAAGAGGTTCGACCAGCGAACGAGCCACTGGCCGTAGCCGATCGTCGCCACGCCGTGCAGGGCCGGGATGCGCGGGCGGGACGGCACCGCGAAGGGTGGGTGAGTGCGCCGAGCACCTCCTCCTCCTCTGGGATCCCGCGACACCGAGATCGTCACGGAGCGGCCGTGATCGACCTCTGGGTGGTGAACGCCGGAAGGATCGTCGAGGACGGGTCGCGGCCGTCGTCGCTCGCGCTCCAGGCAGCACGGCGATCACCGCTGGCAGCCAGGCGACGCCGCACGCGGTCGATGCGCAGACCTGGGTGCCGACGCGGAGGTGACCAAGGTCATTCCTGCTTGTCATGACAGGATGTCATGTGGCTATAGTGAGCCGCGCCGTCACCGCTGACGGCCATCGCAGAGGAGGACGGCGGCATGGGCGCAGCCCCGCACGCACCCGAGCCGGCAGAGCCCGGCCTCCTGTCGATCGCCGCGGGCGGCGCCATGGGCGGGTCCACCGGCAGCTATACCAAGCACCTCGGCGACATGGCCGGCGTCTACCGCGACGGTGCCGCCTACGAGGCCAGCCTCGCCGAGCGCGGGGCCGACGCGCTGGCGTACCGCGTGGAGGAGCACCGCGCCGGCGAGGGCTCCGGTGCGCTCATCATCGGCACCAGCACCCTGCAGCCGGGGCGCTACGGCGACGAGCTCGCGCTCACCCGCGGCCACCTGCACGCCCGCCCCGACCGCGCGGAGCTCTACCACTGCCTCTCCGGCCGCGGCGTGATGCTGCTCGAGACCCTCGACGGCCGCAGCCGCGCCCTGCCGCTGGAGGCCGGCGGCGCCGTCCACGTCCCCGGGCACTGGGTGCACCGCAGCGTGAACGTCGGCGACGAGCCCTTCGTCTCCCTGTTCTGCTACGACGCCGACGCCGGCCAGGACTACGCGCTCATAGAGGCGGCCGGCGGGATGGCCCAGCTGGTCGTCACTGACGGGAACGGCGGCTGGACCACGCGACCGAACCCCGACCACGTCGGCTATCCCGGAGGCCGCCCGTGCTGAAGACCGTCGACCCGCTGCTCACCGGTCGCCTGCTGCACCTGCTCGACGACCTCGGGCACGGCGACGTGCTGGGCCTGGTGGACCGCAACTTCCCCGCCCACCGCTACGGCGTGCCGGTGGTTGACCTGCGCGGGGCGGACACCGCCGCAGCGGCCGCCGCCCTGCTGAGCGTCCTGCCGCTGGACTCCTTCATCGACGCACCGGTGCAGCGGATGGAGGTCGACGGCGCGCCCGGCGAGGAGACCCCGGCCACGGCGGCGCTCACGGCGGCAGCGCGCGCCGCCGAGGGCCGCGAGGTGGGCGTCGAGAGCGTCGAGCGGTTCGCCTTCTACGACGTCGCCCGCGCCGCCCACGTGTTCGTGCAGACCGGCGAGACCGTGCCCTTCAGCTGCTACCTGCTCCGCAAGGGCGTCGTCTAGCTCCTCCATCCTCGATGAAACAGGTGAGCAGAGTGGCTTCACTCCTGACCGTGGAGGGCGTCCGCAAGGGCTTCCCCGGTGTCCAGGCGCTCGACGGTGTCGAGTTCGAGCTCCATCGCGGGGAGGTGCTGGCCCTCGTCGGGGAGAACGGGGCCGGCAAGTCGACCCTCATGAAGATCCTGTCGGGGATCTACACGATGGACGAGGGCTCCATCAGCATCGACGGCCGCGTCGTGGCGATCGACAGCCCCCGCACGGCGCGCGAGCTGGGCGTCAGCATCATCCACCAGGAGATCCACCTCATGCCCCACCTCACGGTGGCGCAGAACATCTGGATCGGCCGGGAGGTCCGGCGCGGACCCTTCCTCGACGAGGGCGCCTCGAACCGCAAGACACGGGACTTCCTGGCCGACCTCGGCATCGACCTCGACCCGAGGTGGGTCGTCGGCGACCTGACCGTCGCCCAGCAGCAGATGGTCGAGATCGCCAAGTCGCTGTCCTACGACGCGACCAAGATCCTCATCATGGACGAGCCCACCTCGGCCATCAGCGCCTCGGAGACCGAGGTGCTCTTCGCGCTCATCCGCGCCCTGCAGGCCCGGGACGTCGGCATCGTCTACATCTCCCACCGCATGGAGGAGCTGCGGCAGATCGCCGACCGGGTCACCGTGCTGCGCGACGGCCGCTACATCGGCACCCGGCCGATCGCCGAGGTCGACGACGCGGAGATCATCACCATGATGGTGGGCCGCGAGATCGCCCACCAGGCCCACGCCGCCCCGCACGTCCCGGCCCCCGACGCCGACGTCGTCCTCTCCGTCCAGGGCCTGTGCACCCGTGACCTGCTGAAGGACGTCTCCTTCGAGCTGCGCCGCGGGGAGATCCTCGGGTTCGCCGGGCTCATGGGCGCGGGGCGCACCGAGACGGCCCGCGCGGTCATCGGCGCCGACGCGATCACCGCCGGGACGATCCGCGTCAACGGCCAGGAGGTGAAGATCACCCGGCCCGACATCGCGGTCGGTCACGGCATCGGCTACCTGCCCGAGGACCGCAAGCTCCACGGCCTCATGCTCGAGCGGGACGTCGACTTCAACACCCAGATCGCCTCGCTCCGCGACTACTGCGGCCTCCTCGGGCTGATGCAGGCCGGCAAGGGCCGCCGCATGACCGAGGGCTTCATCACGTCGCTGCGGGTCAAGACGCCGTCGAGCCGCGCCACGGTCAAGAACCTGTCGGGCGGAAACCAGCAGAAGATCGTCATCGCCAAGTGGCTCGCGCGCCGCTGCGACGTGCTGATCTTCGACGAGCCGACCCGCGGGATCGACGTCGGCGCGAAGGAGGAGATCTACAAGCTCCTGGGGGACCTCGTCGACGAGGGAAAGTCGATCATCGTCATCTCCTCCGAGCTCCCCGAGGTCCTCCGCCTGGCCCACCGCGTGGTGGTCATGGCGGGCGGGGTCATCACCGGCGAGCTCGAACAGGGCGACGCGGACCAGGAAACCATCATGGCCCTGGCCACCCGGAACGTGTGAGGGATGGGATCAGCATGAGCACCAGCAGCGGCACCGAGCTCCAGAAGAACGAGGCGTCCGGCCCTGGAGGGCCGGCGAAGCGGAAGGGTGGGCTGGCCGCGGGGCTCGGTCAGAGCCTGCAGCAGGCGCTGGCCGCCGGCACCCTGCTGCTCCTCGTCGTCGCGTTCTGGATCGCGAGCCCCAACTTCCTCACCATCAGCAACATCACGACCATCCTCCTGTCGACCGCGGTCATCGGGATCCTGGCGCTGGGGACGACGTTCGTCATCATCACCGGCGGCATCGACCTCTCGCTGGGGACGGGGATGGCGCTGTGCTCCGTGGTCACCGGCCTGCTGCTCGTCGACTTCGGGCTGCCGCTGGTCGTGGGGGTGATCGGCGGGATCCTCATGGGTGCGCTCATCGGCGCTGTCAACGGGTTCAACGTCACCGTCCTCGGGCTGCCGCCGTTCATCGCGACGCTGGGCATGATGCTCATCGCGCAGGGGCTCGCGCTGGTGCTCTCCGGCGTCCGGCCGATCTACCTCACCGAGGTCGCCGGCTTCCGCCAGATCGCCCTCGGCACCCTCGTCCCGGGGGTGCCCAACGCCGTCCTCATCCTCTTCGTCCTCACCGTCGTCTTCGGGATCGTCCTGTCGAAGACGATGCTGGGCCGCATCACCTACGCCATCGGCAGCAACGAGGAGGCGACGCGGCTCTCCGGCATCAACACCCGGCGCTGGACCCTCGGCGTGTACGTGATGGCGGGCGCTCTCACCGGTGTGGCCGGCGTGGTCATCGCCTCGCGCCTCTCCTCGGCGCAGCCGCAGCTGGGCGTCGGCTACGAGCTGCAGGCGATCGCCGCGGTGATCATCGGCGGCACGTCGCTGCTCGGCGGGCGCGGCTCGGTCCTCGGCACGCTCATCGGCGCGCTGATCATGAGCGTCCTCATCAACGGGCTGCGCATCCTCGCGATCCAGACCGAGTGGCAGAACGTCGTCGTCGGGGTGGTCGTGATCATCGCCGTCTACGCCGACAACCTGCGCCGCCGCCGCGCCCAGGGTGGTGGTCGATGACGGTCGGCTAGCGGCACCCACGGGCGGCTCGTCGGGCCGCCTGACCCTCGCAGCACCTTCGAAGGAGCAGGACCGTGAAGCGTACGAGGTTGATGATGACCGCAGCATCCGCAGCCGTGGTGGTGATGGCTGTCAGCGGCTGCAACCGCGGCAGCGACGCCGCCGGTGGCGGTGGCGAGGGCGAGCTCGAGGTCGCCCTGATCTCCAAGGGGTTCCAGCAGCAGTTCTGGCAGGCCGTCAACACGGGAGCCCAGGAGGAGGCCGACAAGCTCGGCGTCAAGCTCACCTTCGACGGTCCGCCCGACGAGACCCAGGTCGACGCGCAGCTGCAGCAGCTGCAGACGGCGATCGACCGCAAGCCCGACGCGATCGGCTACGCGGCCCTGGACCCCAAGGCCTGCATCCCGTTGCTCGAGGGCGCGAAGGCCGCCGACATCCCCGTCGTGGAGTTCGACGCCGGGTGCGACTCCCCGGTGCCGGTCAGCATCTCCAAGACCGACAGCAAGGTCGCCGGGGCGCTCGCGGCCGACCACATGGCAGAGCTCATCGGCGGCGCCGGCAAGATCAGCATCGTCGGCCACAGCCAGATCAACTCGACCGGCGTGGAGCGCCGCGACGGCTTCATCGAGAAGATGAAGTCCGACCACCCGGACGTCGAGATCGTGGACATCCAATACGGCGACGGCGACCAGCTGAAGTCCGCGGACATCACCAAGGCCATGATCGCGGCCAACCCGGACCTCAAGGGCATGTACGGCACCAACGAGGGGTCGGCGATCGGCATCGTCAACGCCGTCAAGGAGCTGGGCGTCGACCCCGGGCAGCTCACGATCATCGGCTTCGACTCCGGTGAGGCACAGATCAGCGCGATCAAGAGCGGGCTCATGGCCGGCGCGATCACGCAGGACCCGATCGGCATCGGCCGCTCCACCGTCGAGCAGGCCGTCAAGGCGATCAAGGGCGAGCAGGTCGAGAAGGTCGTCGACACCGGTTCGTACTGGTACGACTCGTCGAACATCGACAGCAAGGAGATCAAGCCCAAGCTCTACCAGTGAGGTCCGGGCCGCTGACCGGGCCGCCGCCGCGGTGGCCCGGTCAGCGGTCCTCAGGCAGCGGCGGCTGGGCGCCGTGGTGCTGGACGCACGCCGCGGCCGCGGCCGACGCCGCCACCATCGCGGGGTGAGGCTCGTCCCCGTCCACCAGCCGGGCGGCGAGGGTGCCGCAGTACGCGTCGCCGGCGCCGGTGGTGTCCACCGCCGTCACCGGCGTGGCGGCCACGTGCACCTCTCCCCACCGCGAGCCAGCAGGCCCGAGGGTGATGAGCAGGGACCCCACCGGCAACCCGGCCTCGGCGAGCAGCGCCGCCTCGTGCTCGTTGACGATCACGGGGTCGCACGCTGCGAGCACGGCTGCGGGGAGCGGGGCGAACGGCGCCAGGTTGAGGATCACGCGGGCCCCCCGAGCGGTCGCGGCCTCGATCGCGGCGATCACGACGGGGTGCTCCAGCTCCAGCGGCATGAGGAGGACGTCGTCGGCGGCGAGGTCGTCGAGGAATCCGAGGTCCTCGGGGGTGATCCGGTGGTTGGCGCCCGGGGCGACGACGATCATGTTCTCGCCGTCGTCGTCGTTGTAGATGATCGCGGTGCCCGTGGGGGCCTGTGCGTCCACCTGCATCAGCGACGTGTCCACCCCGAAGGCGGCCAGGCGCCGCAGGTACTCCCGGCCGGGCGGGTCGTCGCCGACCTTCGCGACGAGCACCGTGGAGGCCCCCGCACGCACCGCGGCGACGGCCTGGTTCGCGCCCTTGCCGCCGAAGCGGCGCTCGAGGTCCCCGGACATCACCGCCTCGCCGGTGCTCGGGTGGCGCGGCACGTGCAGGTGCAGGTCCTGGCTCAGCGAGCCGAGGACGACGACTCTCCCCATCGGTGGTCACCTCCGGTGCGGGGGCGCGAGGGTCGGTGCGTCGTCATCGGCTGGCCCCGCCCCGGTGCGGGCCGGCCGAGGCGGCGACCCTACGGGGACCGGTTCAGGTCGGCGGCGGCGGTCGGACCGGGTTGAGGGTCAGCAGGGGGGTGAGCGCCCCGGGGTCGTCGTGGGCGAGGTGGACCTCGAAGCGGCTGCGATCGCCGCGGTGGTAGGCCCTGAAGTGCTCCACCGGGTGGCCGTCGGCCCGGTAGCCGACGCTGCTGAGCAGCAGCAGCGGGGCGGTGGGCGCCACGCCCAGGGCGCGGGTCACGTCGCTGCTGCCGTGGCGGGCCTCGATGATCCGCCTGCCCTGGGCGGGACGCTGGCCGAGGGAGGCCATCAGCGCGTAGAGCGAGCCTCTCTCGAGGTCGAAGTCCCTCAGCGCGGGCATCAGGTCGGCGTGGAGGTAGGTCGAGACCAGCACCCAAGGCTCGCCGTCGACGAGGCGCAGCCGCTCCAGGAGCACGACGTCGCTGCTGTTCGCGACGTCCAGCGCCGCGGCCACGGGCGGGTCGGCGGGCACCAGCTCCAGGCGGCGGACACGGCTGACCAGCGGCAGGCCGAGGCTGGCCATGTCCTCGAACTGCCCGGTCAGGGACTGCACCAGGCCCTGGGGCGGGCGCGGCTGGGCCACGAACGTCCCCCTCCCCTTGGCGCGCTCGATGAGCCCCGCGTGCTCGAGGTCGACGAGCGACTGCCGCACCACGGTCCGTGAGACGCCGTACTGCTCGCACAGGCGCAGCTCACCGGGCAGCGCGTCCCCGGGCACCAGCGCTCCGCCGTCGATGAGGGCCCGCAGGGCCAGCTGGAGCTGGTGGTGGAGAGGCACCCACGAGGAGCGGTCCAGCGGCTGGGCCTCCTGGGGGAGGGGTGGCGCCATGCCGGTCTCCTCGATTCCTCTCCGGCGGCGCCGGAGACTTGCACTTGTCATGACAGGATGTCAGGATACCGACCCGTCGGGTCAATGAGCGATCCGACCGTGCTGACGTCGGTCAGGAAGGGGTCGCAGTGCTCCTCGCCCACGATCTCGGCACCACCGGTGACAAGGCGTCGCTCCACGACGACGACGGCGCCCTGGTCGCTGCTGTCACCGAGACGTACCCCACCCGCTACGACCGCGGGGGCGTGGTCGAGCAGGATCCCGACCAGTGGTGGGCCGCGGTCTGCCGGGCCACCCGGCGCCTGCTGGCGAGCACGGGCACCAGCAAGGGTGACGTGAGGGCGATGGCGCTCTCCGGGCAGATGATGGGCGTGGTCCTCCTCGGCGCCGACCAGCGCCCGGTGCGGCCCTCGATCATCTGGGCCGACACCCGCAGCCACGCCCAGTGCGACCGGCTGGTCGAGGCGGTCGGCGAGCAGGAGGCCTACCGCACCCTGGGGCACCGGCTGAACCCGACCTACTCGCTGAGCAAGATCATGTGGGTGAGGGAGAACGAGCCCGAGGCCTTCGCCCGGGCGACCTCGTTCTGCCTGGCCAAGGACTACGTCGTCGCCCGCCTCACCGGCGTGGTCGCCACCGACCCCTCCGACGCCTCGTCGACCAACGCCTACGACCAGCGCGCCGGTGCGTGGTCGCCTCAGCTGCTCGCCGCCGCCGACCTGCCGTCCTCGCTCTTCCCCGAGGTGACGGCCTCGACCACGGTGGTCGGCCGCGTGCGCCCCGACGCCGCCGACGCCACGGGGCTGGCCGCCGGTACGCCCGTGGTGATGGGCGGCGGCGACGGTCCGATGGCGGCGGTCGGTGCCGGCGTCATCGAGCCCGCGGACGGTGCCTACGTCTGCCTCGGGTCCTCCTCGTGGGTCTCGCTGAGCGCGAGGGAGCCGCTGCTGGACCTCCCGGCGATGCGCACCATGACGTTCGACCACGTGGTGCCCGGCTCCTTCGTGCCCACCGCCACGATGCAGGCCGGCGGCGCGGCGCTGACGTGGATCGCCGACCTGCTGGCCGGGCCGGAGGACGGGGCCCGCTTCGAGAGGCTCGTGAGCCGCGCCGGCGAGGTCGGCGCCGCCGAGGACGACCTCTACTTCCTCCCGCACCTCATGGGCGAGCGGTCCCCGCACTGGAACCCCCGGGCCCGTGGCGCCTTCGTCGGGCTCGCCCGCCACCACGACCAGGCCCACCTGACCCGTGCGGTGCTCGAGGGGGTGGCCTTCACCCTGGCCACCTGCATCGAGGCGTTCCGCGGTGCCGGCGTGAGCGTCGACCAGGTCGACGCGATCGGCGGCGGGGCCGCCTCGGACGTGTGGCTGCAGATCCTCGCCGACACCTGGGGCGCCACCGTGCGCCGGCGCAGCGTGGTCGAGGAGGCCAACAGCCTCGGCGCCGCGGTCACCGCCGGGGTGGGCGTCGGTCTGCTGGACTTCCCCGTGGCCCGCGACCTCAGCACGGTGGTCGCGGTCTTCGAGCCCGACCCTGGCGCCCACGAGGCCTCGCTGGCCCGCCACGCCCGCTTCACCGACGCCTACGGCCACCTCGAGCCGTGGTTCGACGCCGCACCCTCCTCGGCGCCCTCTCGCGCGGTGACGCCGTGAGCGACGTCGTCCTGGTCACCACCCGGTCTTTCTCCTCCGGCGACGTCGACGTCGAGGCCCGGCTGGCCGAGGCCGGCCACGAGGTGGTGCGCGGGGACACCGCCCACGACCTCGACGCCCTGCGACCGGACCTGGCGCGGGCCACGGCGTGGATCGCCGGAGCCAAGGCCGTGACCGCCGACCACCTGGCCGCAGCGCCCCACCTGCGGGTGCTGGCGCGCTACGGCGTCGGGGTGGACGCCGTGGACCTGGCCGCCGCCGCGCGGGCGGGGATCACGGTGACCAACACCCCCGGCGCCAACAGCGGGGCGGTCGCTGAGCACGCGCTGGCCCTGCTCCTCACGCTGCTGCGCCACGTGGTCGACGGGGACGCCGGGGTCCGCTCCGGGGACTGGTCGATCACGCGCACCCGTCAGCTCGCCTCGCTGACCGTCGGCGTGGTCGGGTTCGGTCGGATCGGCCGGCTGCTGACCGCCCACCTGGTCGCGCTGGGCGTCCGCGTGCTCGCCGCCGACCCCGTCGTGCCCGACGACGCGGTGCGGGCAGCCGGCGCGGAGCCCGTCGGCGCCGTCGAGATCGCGGCCCGCTGCGACGCGGTGTCCCTGCACGCCCCCGGCGAGGCGGTGCTCGTCGACGCCGCGTGGCTCGCCCGGGCCCGCCCCGGGCTGATGGTCGTCAACACCGCGCGCGCCGCGCTCGTCGACGAGGGGGCCGTCGCGGCGTCGCTGCGGTCGGGGGTACTGGCCGCCTACGCCGCCGACGACGTGGGCGCCGGCGTCGGCGACGGGAGCGAGCCCGCCAGCCCGCTGCTCGCTCCCGATCTCGCCGGTCGCGTCGTGCTCACGCCGCACAGCGCCGCGCAGACGGTCGAGGCCGTCGACGGCATGGGCGTGGGCGCCGTCGACAACGTCCTCGCGGTGCTCGCCGGGCGT
The DNA here is from genome assembly GCA_038243415.1 of Actinomycetales bacterium. GTDB lineage: Bacteria > Actinomycetota > Actinomycetes > Actinomycetales > Quadrisphaeraceae > CADCUY01. The sequence goes on from JBBSRD010000001.1 coordinate 37,657, forward strand.
GAGCCGCTCAACCCCGTCGTCCCGGCACCAGCACCAGCACCAGCACCGACGCCGTCAGCGCCGGTCGCGGGTCGGCCCCGAACCACCGGAGGCACGCCATGACCGCACCGCCCACGCTGGAGACCCTGCGGGAGACGGCGATCGTCGCCGTGCTGCGCGCCCCCACCCCCGAGGCCGCGCTCGGCGCCGTGGACGCGCTGGTCGCCGGCGGGGTCACCGGCATCGAGGTCACCTACAGCACTCCCGACGCTCCCGCCGTCATCGCCGAGGTCGCCCGCCGCCACGGCGACGCGGTGATGCTCGGCGCCGGCACCGTGACCACCGCGGAGCAGGCCGACGAGGCCGTCCGCGCCGGCGCCGAGTTCCTCGTCAGCCCCGGCACCGTGCGCGAGGTGGCCGCGGCGATGAAGGAGACCGGGGTGACCATCATGCTCGGTGCGCTCACGCCCAGCGAGGTGATGCTCGCCACCGCCCTGGGCGCCGACGTGGTGAAGATCTTCCCCGCGGTCCAGGGCGGCGTGGAGTTCCTCAAGGCGCTGAAGGGGCCCTTCCCCGACGTGCCGATGATGCCCACCGGCGGGGTCGACGCGGCCAACCTCGGGCAGTGGCTGAGCGCCGGCGCCGTGGCGGGCGGCGCCGGGAGCACCCTCGTCCCCACCGCAGCGCTCGCCGCCGGGCGCTTCGAGGAGATCGAGGACGCGGCTCGGGCTTTCGTGGCGGCCCTCGCCGGGCACCGCGCGTCCGTGGCGGGGCGGCGGTCATGAGCCCGTCCGCCGCGTCCCCGTCCGCCGCGTCCCCGTCCGGCGGGTCGGACGCGACCGGTGACGGCACGTGCATGGTCTTCGTCGGCGTCAGCACCGGCGGGTCCTCGATCCGGCGGGTCTTCCCCTCGTGGGCGCGGGCCCTGGGCCTGCCGACCGACGTGCTGTCCGGACGTGACGTGCCGCTCGGTGCCTCCGACGAGGACTACCGGGCCCTGGTGATCTCGCTGCGCAACGACCCGAGCGTGCGCGGCGCGCTCGTGACGACCCACAAGGTCGGCGTTCACCGGGCCGCCGCCGACCTCTTCGACGAGCTGGACCCGCTGGCGCAGACCTTCGGGGAGATCAGCTCGATCTACCGCCGTGACGGCCGCTGGTGCGGCGCCGCCAAGGACCCGGTGACGGTGCGCCTGGCCCTGGAGGAGCTTCTCGCCCCCGACCACTTCGCCTCCACCGGCGGTGAAGCGCTGGTGCTCGGCTCCGGCGGCTCGGGGATGGCGCTGTCCCACCAGCTGGGGGAGCGCGGCGACGCCCCGACGCGCATCACCTGCACCGCGCTGCGCCAGGACCAGCTCGACCACGTGCGGGACCTCCACGAGCGCTCCGGCCTGGCCGGCGACCGGTACCGCTACGTGCTGACCCCCGAACCCACCGACGCCGACGCGCTGGTCGCCGCGCTGCCGCCGGCCTCGCTGGTGGCCAACGCGACCGGGCTCGGCAAGGACCGCCCCGGCTCGCCGCTCAGCGACGCCGTGGTCTTCCCGGAGCGAGGCCTGGTGTGGGAGTTCAACTACCGCGGCTCCCTCGAGATGCTCGCCCAGGCCCGCGCCCAGCGTGAGGAGCGGGACCTCGTGGTGGAGGACGGCTGGCGGTACTTCGTGCACGGCTGGTCCTCGGTGGTGGCGGACGTCTTCGACGTCGCGATGCCGCACGAGCGCGTCGAGGAGCTCTCGGCGGTGGCCGCGAGGTCGCGGTGAGCCCGTCACCGCCGACGCTGGCCCGCACCGTCCTGGGGGACGTGCCGGCGACCGCGCTCGGGGCGGTGGACTACCACGAGCACCTCTTCCAGGTCACGCCGCTGCTGCTCGGCGACGAGCTCGACGACGAGGCGGCCTCCACCGCGGAGGCGGCGTCGCTGGTCGGCTCGGGGTTCACCGCGATGGTCGACGCGACCCCGGTCGGTCTCGGCCGTGACCCCGAGGCGCTCGCTCGGGCCAGCGCCGCGTCGGGCCTCGCCGTCGTGGCCACGACCGGTGCCCACCGCGAGGCGCACCACGGCTCGAGCCACTGGCTGCTGGACGCGAGCGTCGAGACCCTCGCCGAGCGCTTCGTCGCGGAGCTGGACCTGGGCATGCCCGTCGTCGACGGTCCACGGGACCAGGTGGCGCTGGCACGGGGGCCGGGCGGTGGGCCGGTGCGCGCCGGCATGCTCAAGGCGGGCATCGGGTACTGGTCGATCACCGCCTTCGAGCGGCGCGTGCTCGAGGCGGTGGCCGTCGCGCACCGGTCGACCGGGGCGCCGGTGATGGTCCACACCGAGCACGCCTCGGCCACCCACGAGGTCCTCGACCTCTTGGCCGCCGACGGCGTCGAGGAGAGCGCGGTGGTGCTCGCCCACGTGGACCGCAACCCTGATCCCGGGCTGCACGCCGAGCTGGCGGCCCGCGGTGCCTACCTGGGCTACGACGGCCCGGCCCGCCACCGCGAGCACCCCGACGCGGTGCTGCTGGACTGCTTGGCCGCTGCCGCGTCGCGGGGGGCCTCCGCGCGGATCGTGCTGGGAGGGGACGTGGCGCGCGCCACGCGCTATCGGCACTACCAGCCCCGCAGGCCCGAGGATCCCGTGGCCGGGCGCCCTGGGCTCGCCTACCTGGGGGAGCGGTTCGTGCCGCGCCTCGCCGCCCTCGGCGAGGAGCTGTGCGAGGCGGTGCTGAGGGACAACCCGCAGCGGCTCCTCGGTCGGTTCCGGTCCGACGCCACAGGCACCACCGTTGCCACCGACGCGCCACCGACCGGGGAGGCCCCGTGAGGGCCGTCGTGTACGACCGCCCCGGATCGTTCGGGATCACCGAGGTGCCCGACCCGCACCCGGGCCGGGACGAGGTGCGCCTGCGGGTGCTCCTCGCCGGGGTCTGCGGCACCGACGTGACGCTCCACGGGGGTGGCTTCGACCCTGTGTACCCCCTGACGCCCGGCCACGAGGTCGTCGGGGAGGTGGACGAGGTGGGCTCCGGCGTCGACACCCTGGAGGTGGGGCAGCGGGTCGCCCTCGACAACCAGGTCCCGTGCGGTCTCTGCCGGATGTGTCAGCGCGGTGTGCCGGTCCAGTGCGTCCGCCTCGTCGCGCAGGGCGTCAGCGTCCCCGGGGGCTTCGCCGAGCACGTCGTCGCCCTCGCCGCCAAGTGCCACCCCGTCGACGACCTGGAGCCGGAGCTCGCGGTCCTCGCCGAGCCCACCGCGTGCGTGGTGCACGGTCTCGACCTGCTCGCGCTGCGACCCGGCAGCGACGTCCTGGTGCTCGGCGCGGGTCCCACCGGTCTGATCCTCACCCAGCTGCTGCGGGCCGCCGGCGCGTTCAGCGTCACGGTGGCCGCACCGACCCCCTCGAAGCTCACGCTCGCCGCCCGGCTCGGTGCGGACGCCACGGTGCTGCTGGACCGCGACCGCCCGGAAGAGACGGTCGAGCGCCTCGGCGGTCCCGCCGACCCTCGCGGCGACAGCGGGTTCGACGTCGTGATCGACGCGACCGGGGCGGCGCAGGTCCTCCAGCAGACCATCGCGCTGACCCGGACCCGCGGGACGGTCTTCGTCTACGGGATGCCGCACGAGGGGGACCGGTGGGCCGTCCCGGCGCACGACGTCTTCCGTCGGGAGCTGACCATCAAGGGCTCGTGCTCCCAGCTCAACACGTTCGACCGGGCCGTCCGGGCGCTGCGGACCGGCCGCGTGCGGGTGGACGGGATGATCACCCACCGCTTCCCCCTGGAGGACTACGGGGCGGCGCTCGCGGCGGTCGGCGACCATGCGTGCGTCAAGGCGGTCGTGGCGCCACCTTTTGATGCCTCGTGATGATCGTGTCCATGGAACCATGACCAGCGTCGATCCAGGCGGACGGGTGCAGTTCACGGAAGACCTCAGACCATCGACGAGCAGCGGCACCAGTACCTGTCAGCCGCCACTGGCCACGGAAGACCGTGCGATCTCCACGCTTGCGACCTTGGCGCAGCATCCGAGGCTGCCGACCTGCTGAATGGATCTCGATGATCGAGAGTAAGCCTTTCTCGGTAGGCTTTCTCCATACGTGTCAGGACGAGGGCTGCGGCGGCTATGGCGCCGATGCGGTGGGGGTCGAGGGTGACGTGCTCGAGGGCGCGCCAGCGGATCTTGAGCACGGAGATCGCTCGCTCGACCGGGGCGTGGTAGGTGTTGATGGAGGAGTTCCAACCGGTGGCGGCTGGATCGAGCTCGGCGCCGTCGCGGCGGCGTCGGACGGGGACTCGGATGCCAGCGCCGGCGCTGGTGTAGCCCTTGTCGGCGAGGACTGGCAGCCCGCGGACGGCGGCGGGGTAGAGCGCTGGGAGGGCGTGGCGGCGTGCTGAGGTGAGGTCGTGGGTGGAGCCGGGCTCGACCGGGGAGGTCCAGATCGGCCAGCCGTCGGGGGTGGAGATGAACTGGATGTTGGCGCCGTGGCGGCGGTGCTTGCTGGAGTACCATCCCCCGCAAACGGGAGGTACCCCCAGGTCAACGGCGCGCTCGGGGTCGTGGACGCGGTCGGTGGCGATCAGCGTGCCGTCCAGCAGCAGGTGCTGCAGCCCGTCGTTGCTGGCGTCGGCGATGACGTCGTGGAGGTCAGGGGCTTGGTCGGCGAGGACGTCGATGCCCTCGTGGACGTAGCGGCACTCCCCCGCGAGCGGGGGTACCCCCAGGTGGCCAGGGAGATGCCTGTGTCGCGGGCCAGGGCGGCGATGCGGGTGGCGTCGCGGAAGAACCGCAAGATCAGCACGGCCTGGGTCCAGCAGGTCAGCCCCCGCGTGTGCCTGCGGGTGCGCAGTCGTCGCCGGTTGGCTGAGAGCAGGCGCGCCAAGGCGGTGGCGAGGTCACGGGAGACGTCGAGGATGGCAGAGTAGGAGACTGCGCGGGGCCTTCGGTGTGGTCGGTCAGATCCTGGTAGTGACGATCTTCCCACCGCTGGTCCCGCGTGCCCCGCCAAAACCGTGCTCATCGTCGAGCGGAGGTCACCTCAGCGTTGCTGAGAAAGGCTCACTGACATGGACCAGGAGAGAAGCACAAGGTGTCCGGCGAGAAGATCGCCCCTCGACATCTGTGATCGTGGTTCGGCGATCGAGCACCATGATCGACAAAGATCATACGAGAGGCATGACCGACCTCTTCGCCGTCGATGTGGGGCTGCAGGCTCGATCAGCCGAGCCGGCCCGGGGCCGCGGCGGGACTGTCGACGTCACGAGCCTCCGCGCGCGGCTTCGTCATCAGGCTGACCAGCACCAGCGCCACCAGCGCCACCGGCAACGAGACGATGATGGCGTTGACGTTCTCGGAGAGCCCCGCGCTCTCCCAGACGAGGGTCATGACCGTGCCCAGGATCATCGAGGACAGCACCCCGGCCGTCGTCGCGCGCGGCCAGAACAGCACGGCGAAGACGGCGGGGGCGATGGCGACGCCGTAGACGGTGTATGCGTAGACCTGCAGCGCCAGCACCGAGGGGAAGAACTGCCCGAGCCCGTAGGCAGCCGCGGCGATGACCAGCACGGAGAGCCGGTGGACCATGAGGCGCCGGCGGTCTCCCACCTCGTGGCGGGAAAAGCGGGTGTAGAGGTCGTAGACGATGTTCCCGGCGCTGGAGAGCAGGAACGACGAGCCGGTCGTCACGATGAAGGCGAAGGCCCCCGCCAGGATCAGCCCGCCGACGACGACGGGCACGAGGCCCTCCGAGGCCAGGGCGAGCACGCCGGTGTCGGGGTCGATCCCGGGCAGGAGGAAAGAGGCGGCCGAGGCGAGCAGGATCACCGGGATCGTGACGAGGAAGCTGGAGAAGAAGAACCCGATCGTGGAGCTCCTGGCCGTCCCGGCGTCCTGCGCTGCGGCGAGGCGCTGGTACAGGTTCTGGTCGGCGATGACCAGGAGGAAGAGCGGGAGGAAGTAGCCGAGCATCTGCACGGGGGTCAGGCCGCCGGAGAACGTGACCATGGGCGCCGCCAGCTGGTCCGCGTAGCTGCCGAACCCGCCCACGTCCTGCACGAACACGTAGCCGAGGGCGATGAAGAGCGTCACGACGATGACCACCGCCGACATGAAGTCCGTCCACGCGACGGAGAGCAGGCCGCCGCCGACGGCCAGGAAGGCGACGAGCAGCGCCGTCAGCACGGTCGCCTGGCCCTGGCTGAGCGGGGTGATGAGGCTGAGGATGTAGCCGCCCCCGATGAACTGGTAGGCCACGATTCCGACGTAGGCCAGCACCGTGATGACGACGGCGACCATGCGGGTGGTCGTCCCGAAGCGCTCCTCGAGCAGCTCGGGCACCGTGTGCTTGGCGGCCTCGCGGACCTTGCCGGCGATGAGGAAGAGCACGATGATCCCCACGGGCGTGCCGGCGAAGAAGAAGATCGACGCGAACGGCCCGTAGGTGTAGGCGAAGTTCGCTCCGCCGATGATCGTGCCCGAGCCCACCCAGGTGGCGAGCAGCGTGCCGATCAGCACCGGCCGAGGGAGGCGCCTGCCGGCGAACATGAAGTCGTCGGCGCCGGCGACCTGGCTGGCGCGGCTGAACCACAGGCCGATCGCCACCATGAGCGCCAGGTAGATGACGAGGACGATGACGTGGACCGTGTTCACGAGGACCTCCGAGCGAGGGGCTCACGATCGAGCACGGCGCCGTCGCCGATGTCCGAGTTGACCACATCTGTGACCGCGGGTCCAGGATGGGTGACGGTCGCTACGAGAGCGGCCCGTGACGGACAGGGGTGTCTACGATGACCAGCGACTCGACCGGCTCGGTGCTCGTGACGAACGGGCGGGTGCTCGACGCGGGCCGCGGCGTCTGGACGGAGGCGTCCCGGGTGCTCGTCCAAGGAGGCCGGGTGATGGCCGTCGGCGGCGACGAGGTCACCGCGCCCGACGACGTGCTGCGCATCGACGCGAACGGCGCCACGGTCATGCCCGGGCTCGTCGACGCCCACGTCCACGTCACCGCTGCGACCGCGAACCTCGCCGACCAGACCGAGTGGTCCGGGGCCTACGTCACCGCCCACGCCGCCGGGATCATGGCGGGGATGCTCGCGCGCGGCTTCACGTCCGTGCGCGACGTCGGGGGAGCGGACCACGGCCTGGCCGCCGCGGTCGACGAGGGGCTGCTGCCCGGGCCCCGGCTCTTCTTCGGCGGCAAGGCGCTGAGCCAGACCGGCGGTCACGGCGACGGGCGCGGCCCGGGGCGCACCGCAGTCCTCGACACCTCGTGCAGCCACGGGCTCTCGCTGGTGTGCGACGGGGCCGATGCCTTCCGCCTCGCGGCCCGCGAGCAGCTCCGCACCGGGGCCCACCACGTCAAGATCATGCTGTCCGGAGGGGTCGCCTCACCGACCGACCGGGTGGACTCCACGCAGAGCAGCGACGACGAGATCCGCGCCGTCGTCGAGGAGGCGGCTGCGCAGAACCGCTACGTCACCGGGCACGCCTACACCGCGCGGGCCGTCAACCGCGGCCTGCGCCTGGGGGTGCGCGGGATCGAGCACGGCAACCTCATCGACGCCGAGAGCCTGGAGCTGTTCCTCGAGCACGGGGCGTTCTTGATCCCCACGCTCGTGACCTATCAGAACCTCGCCCGGGAGGGCGCTGAGTTCGGTCTGCCGCCAGCGAGCGTCGCCAAGGTCGCCGACGTGCTCGACGCCGGCCTCGACGCGCTGGATCGGGCGACGAGGGCGGGGGTGGACGTCGTCTTCGGCACCGACCTGCTGGGGGGCATGCACCGTCACCAGAGCGAAGAGTTCGCCATCCGCGCGCAGGTCCAGTCCAGCGAGCAGGTGCTGGCCTCAGCCACGACGACCGCCGCGCGGCTGCTGCAGCGAGGCGGCGAGATCGGCGTGCTGGAGCCCGGTGCGCTGGGGGACCTGCTCGTCGTCGACGGCGACCCGCTGGACGACGTCACGGTGCTCGCGCGCCCGGAGGAGAACCTGCGGGTGGTGGTGCAGAACGGTCGGGTGGTCCACGACCGTCGGTGACCAGGCCCACCTCTCGAGGTGTTCGCGGCCCCTCTACGGCCTGGAGGGGACGGCGTCGCCGAGGCTCCTCCGGTACTCGTGCGTGGTCCCGATCAGCACCTTGTCGCTGATCGTCGACTCGACCTCCCCGGGCGACCGGTACGCGACCTCACCGCGGTTCGGCTGCCGCCCGAGCAGGTCGTCGTAGGTCAGGCCGACGGGCCGGGTGACGGCCTCGGGCGGGTGGTACATCTCGCGCAGCGCCGCCAGGCGTCCAACGGTGCGGACCCGCCCCGTCCAGTACCGCGCGTCGGGGTCGAAGGGGCGGTCCAGGAACTCGTCGTACCACGCGGTGATCAGCAGCTCACGGTCCCGCTCGGAGCCCCGGGGGGCGAACCAGGCCAGGGTGCTCCGGTACCTGACGTGGGATCCGTCGCTCGGCACGGTGACGTCGACGTCGACGGCGATGTCCTCGCGCGGGTCGGCGCCGTCCGTCGCGTTCGCGGTGATCCGCGGCTCGAAGACGACGCGGTCGCGTCCGGACGCGACCACCGGCGCCTGCACCGCGCGGCCGTCGGCGGTGACCGCAGCGGTGGCGCCGGTGAGGTCGCGCCCCTCCTGCTGCTGCGGCACCGACCAGCGGGCGGGCGCCTCGAGCCGGGGGAGGTGGCCCCGCGGGGGCCGCAGCACGATGCCCTGGCCCTCCCTGGACGGGCCGTCGGGCGAGGGGGGGACGGCCACGGAGACGGCCAGGCTGTCGGCTGGACCGCCCTGGTAGGGCATGGCCCCGATCCCGACGGTGCGCAGCGCCGGGGCCAGCAGACCGGCGCGCCGGCTCACGGAGGCGTCGTCGGGCTCGGCGTTCTCGACGAGGCGGTCCACGCCGGCTGCCCCGTGAGCACCCAGCGTCGTGAGGGACTCGCTGGGGCCAGCGGCTCCCTCGGGGCTCCAGCACCGCCAGCCCTGCGGCGGGTCGCCACCGACCTGCCCCTGCGCCGAGATGATCAGAGCAGCGGCCTGGGCCCGGGCGGACCGCGCCGGGTCGACCGCGAGCGAGGCGTCGACGCCGGCCATGGCCCGGTCGAAGGACACCCGGTCCGTGACCGCCCGCTCGTACTCCGGGCTAAGGGCGACGTTCTGGCAGCGCGAGGCGAAGCCGACGGGCGTGTAGATCCACGGGTCCTTCGACAGCTCGTCCCACCACGCGTCCATCACGGCGTCGCGCGCGCCCGTGTCCGTCCATCCCGGTGCGGCGGCTCCGGTGCTCGGCAGCGCGGTGACCAGCAGCGCCCCGGTCAGGGCCGTCGCGGCGACGGCGCGGGGGAGGGACGGGCGGCGGGTCATGACGCCACGGTGGGAGCGGTCGGGGCCCGGGGCGGCCTGGAGGCGCTGGACCTGCCGAGCGTCGTGGCGTCACCGGCGCGGCGATGGCTGACCACGGACTCCACCCTGACCCGCGACGGCCCCGCGGCTCGACTTGCGCTCAGCGATGGACTCGGAGGGGGGCAGCGCGAGTTGGCCGGCGAACCGCCTTCCCATGAGCATCGGCGTGGGCCATGATGACCGGGTGTGACATCGCCGGACGGGAGGCGCACGGCCATGGCGATCGGACTCGCTCTGATGGTGCGGGCAGCGCCGCTCCACGTGCTCGGTGTGTCGTGAACGCGGACGGTACCTGCGACCAGCTCTCCGCCGACGACCACGACGGCGTCGACCTTGTCCACTGGAGCGGCGTCCCCGTGGGCCATGGTGTCCGAAAACCTGGGCCAGCGTCCCTCAACGGCTGGCCGGGCGCGGGAGATCTACGAGAAGGTGCTCGAAGAAAACTCAGAGAACGTTGAATCGCTGTGCGCCTGATGCTGGTGGTTGCCGCGCCAGGCAGTTTCGGCGAGAGGGTCAAACAGGGCTGGTCGGCGTTCAGCGTGTCGGTGATCGATCCTTGGCAGACGATCCTGCTGCCGGTGCTGGCGGTGGTGCTGGTCCTGCTGGTCGCTGCGCGGCTCCTGACCAGCCGGGTGGTGCCTGGCAGCACGCCTGCCGTACCAGCCTCGCGCCGCCGCACAGCGGGCGGGGCGGGAACTGCTCTGGTGCTCGCTGCAGCCGCCGTCGTGCCGATCTGGGCGATAGCGCAGGAGGGCGGCGGACGTGCGCTCGCCTGGGCCTTGTTCGGCGTGATGGGAGCCGTCCTGATCCTCGTGGGGATGGTGTGCGCCTCGCCGTCCGAGCGGTCCGTCGACGATCACGAGCAGAAACCCGCTGACGATGGCGCGAGGCAAGCCACGACAGGGCGCCATGGCCGCCTCATGGTCGCTTCGTGGCAGGTGGCTCTGGTCTTCCTCGCGGTCACCACCTTGTTCGCCGCCCTGCTCGTGGGCTTGGCAGACCTTGACCTCGGGGTTCCGGACGGGCTTCCCTGGTTGCTGTCGGCCGTCTTGGGGGCGGGTGGGGTGCTCATCCTGGCTGCGGCGCAGGGTCAGCAACTGAGGGTGCAGCTGGCCGTGAACGACGTGAAGGGCGCCGTCGATCTGAACAGCACGGCGTGCCTGACCGGCCAGCTGTACCGGCTGGGCAGCGAGGGGCCCCGCGGGTTCCGCGTCGCTGCCGGCACGGACGTCACAGCCCTCCCGGACGGCGCGCTCACGTCGCTGCCCGAAGGGAAGCTGGCTGTCGCTGCGATCACCGCCCTGCGGGCGTTCCTGCCCGTGGTGCCGTGGCGGGCGACCGTGAGCCTGATGGACGACTCGACCGCCGACCTCGCCATCACCCGCAACCGGGCCAGGATGGACGACGACAGCCGCCTGATCCGACGCTCAGACCTCGGGTTGCCGCCGCTGGAGAACGACGCGTCCGAGCACGACAAGAGCGTGGCGCGCGAAGAGCTGCTCGTCGCGGCAGCAGCCGCGATCCTGCTGGCGTTGAAGAAGGGCCACCCGGACCTGGCGTACGGGCTCTGCGGTGCGAGCGACTACCGGGCGGTAGCGCTGCAGTACATCGCCTCGACGATGCCCCGGGGGGCACCGTCCAAGCGGCGCAACCTGCTGTACCGGGCTGTCGCACTGGACCCGCACAACGACCTCGCGCGGCTGTCCTGGCTGAGCGACGAGGTGCCTCTCCCCCCGCGCACCTGGGAGCATGTGGCACAGGCACTCGACCTGATGGACAAGGGTCTCGTCACCAGGGGAAAGATCGCCGGACCTCCCACCGCTGTGAAAGCAGCCGGTGGCGGACAGGTCGATGTCGCGACGGAGGCCGGAGGTACTGACAAGGAGAAGGGGTATGAGGCCCTGGGGATGCGCCTCGCGTACAACCGAACAGTGGCGTGGCTGAATGCCTGCACCCACCAGCGCGGGTGCACCGAGCTGAAACATGTGACGCGAGCGTTGGGCGACCTCAGGAAGCGTCTGGTCGACCGTGAGAAGAAGGCGCCGATCCTTGCCCGGCAGTTGACGGCCAACCTTCCGTATCTGGAGGCCAACCTGGCGGTTCTCCGAAAGCCTCCACAGGCCCCCTCCGAGGAGCTGATGGCCAGCGGTTATCTCACGGGTAAGGCGGCGTACGGGCGGGCCTGCGTGGTGGCCAGC
>JBBSRD010000002.1:0-36411 GCA_038243415.1 Actinomycetales bacterium
GGGAACTTCTTCCGCGGCGCCGAGCTCTCCCAGCGCGGCATGGACCGCTCACGGGCGGACTACATGGGCATGCTCGGCACGGTCATGAACTGCCTGGCCCTCCAGGACTTCCTGGAGCAGGCAGGCGTGGACACCCGCGTGCAGACCGCCATCACCATGGGCCAGGTCGCAGAGCCCTACGTGCCGCGGCGGGCCATCCGTCACCTGGAGAAGGGCCGCGTCGTCATCTTTGGTGCGGGCGCGGGACTGCCCTTCTTCTCCACCGACACGGTGGCCGCCCAGCGCGCCCTGGAGGTCAAGGCCGACGGGGTCCTCATGGCGAAGAACGGCGTGGACGGGGTCTACACCGCCGACCCGCGCACCGACCCCGGCGCGACCCGCCTGGACGACGTCACCTACGGCGACGCGCTGAAGCAGGGCCTCGCGGTGGTCGATGCCGCGGCGTTCAGCCTCTGCATGGAGAACGCGCTGCCCATGCGGGTGTTCGGCATGGACGCGACGGGCGGCATCCCCGCCGCGCTCGCGGGTGAGAGGATCGGGACGCTCGTGCACGGCGAGCAGCGATGAAGGAGAACACGTGATCGACGACGCCCTCCTCGAGGCCGAGGACCGCATGGAGAAGGCCGTCTCGGCCGCCCGTGAGGACTTCTCCACCATCCGTACCGGGCGTGCCAACCCGGCCCTGTTCGCGAAGATCATGGTCGAGTACTACGGCTCGATGACGCCGCTGCAGCAGCTGGCGGCGATCAACGTCCCCGAGGCACGCACCGTCCTCATCACCCCGTACGACCGCACGGGGCTCAGCGACGTGGAGAAGGCCCTGCGCACCTCCGAGCTCAGCCTCAACCCGTCCAACGACGGGATCACCATCCGCGTCACGCTCCCGCAGCTGACGGACGAGCGTCGCCGCGAGTACGTCAAGGTGGTGCGCGGCAAGGGCGAGGACGCGAAGGTCTCCGTCCGCGGCGCCCGCGCCAGGGCCATGAAGGAGCTGGAGCGGATCAAGGACGACGGCGAGGCCGGCGAGGACGAGGTCAACCGCGCCGAGAAGGAGGTCGAGTCGGTGACGAAGAAGCACGTGGACCTCATCGACGACGCCCTGAAGCAGAAGGAGACCGAGCTCCTCACCGTCTGAGCGCCCGAGGGCGGCGCAGGACGGGTCGGGGCTGGTCGAGGTGGGTCCCGAGCAAGGTCGTGGGGCGGGGTCGTGAGGCGGGGGTCATGAGCAGCGAGAGCGGCGGAGGTCCGGCGGTCGACGAGCCGGTCGTGAACGAGGAGCCTGCTCCCCGCAAGCGCAAGGCCGGCCGCAACCTGCCCGCGGCCATCGCCAGCGGCCTGCTCATGGGCGCGGTGGTCCTCTCCTCCCTGTTCATCGTCAAGCAGGCCTTCGTGGCGGTCGCCGTGGTCGCGGTGCTGGCGTGCGTGTGGGAGCTGGCCGAGGCCGTGGCGGTACGCCGCCACCTGGTGCCCCGCGTCCCCCTCATGGTCGGGACCGCGGCGACCCTGCCGGCCGCGTACGCGTGGGGTCTGAGCGGCCTCGGGGCCGGCGTCCTCGCGACGGCCGTCGTGTCGATCGCCTGGCGCCTCCTCGCGCCGTGGCCCCACGCGATCGAGACGTCCGTCCACTTCAACCCCGAGGCGGTCGTCGAGCGGCCTGCGGACCACGCCGGGACCCTCCAGCCGGCCAGGCCCGCGCCGGTGGCGGGCGGCGGTCCCCGGCGCGCCGGGATGGCGGGCGATCCCACCGTGCTGCTGCGTGATGCCACGTCCTCGGTGCTGGTGGTCCTCTGGCTGCCGCTGCTCGCGGGCTTCACGATGCTCATGCTGCGCGAGGACGACGGCGCCTTCCGGATCCTCACGTTCGTGCTGCTGGCGGTGGTCTCCGACACGGGCGGGTACGTGGCCGGCGTGCTGTACGGGCGCCACCCGATGTCGCCGTCGGTCAGCCCCAAGAAGTCGTGGGAGGGCTTCGCTGGTTCGGCGGGGTCCGGCCTGGTCGCGGGCGTCCTCGTGGTCACCCTCGGCCTGGGCGGCCACTGGTGGGCGGGGGCGTCGATCGGCCTGGTCGCCGTGGTCACCGCCACCGTGGGCGACCTCTCCGAGTCGGTGCTCAAGCGCGACCTCGGCATCAAGGACATGGGCTCGCTGCTCCCGGGTCACGGCGGCGTGATGGACCGCATCGACTCCATGCTGCTGACCGCCCCCGTGCTGTACCTGCTGCTCCTGTGGCTGGTGCCCGTCACGCCCTGAGGCGCACGGGCCGCGGGGTCGCGCGGGCGTGGGACCATGGTCGAGCCATGACTGCTTCCCCCGACGTGACCACCGCCCCCCTCGCTGACGTCCCTGTCGGCGCCGTCCCTGTCGCGGGCACCGCCACCGCCCTGCCGATGCCTGGCCTGAGAGCGTCGCGCCGCACCAAGCCGCCGCGCCACCTCGCCGACATCGACCCCGCAGCGCGCGCCGACGTGGCGAAGGAGCTGGGCGTCCCGGCGTACCGGATCAAGCAGGTGGCCCACCACTACTTCGCGCGTCACACCGTCGACGCCGCCGCCATGACCGACCTCCCGGTCGCGGGCCGCGAGGAGCTGGTCGCGGCGCTCCTGCCCACCCTCCTCACGCCCGTCAAGGTCCTCCAGTCCGGCGACGGAGACACGGTGAAGACCGTCTGGCGCCTCCACGACGGCGTCATGGTCGAGAGCGTCCTCATGCGCTACCCGGGCCGGGTGACCCTGTGCGTCTCCAGCCAGGCCGGCTGCGGCATGGCCTGCCCCTTCTGCGCAACGGGGCAGAACGGTCTGACCCGCAACCTCTCCGCCGCGGAGATCCTCGACCAGGTCGGCGCAGCCTCCCGCTGGCTCGACGAGCAGGCCGCTGCCGGGCTGGGCGAGCCGGCTCGGGTGACCAACGTCGTGTTCATGGGCATGGGGGAGGCGCTGGCCAACTACAGGGCGGCGGTGACCGCGGTGCGCCGCATGGTCGACCCCGCGCCCGACGGCTTCGGCATGAGCGCGCGCGGCGTCACGGTCTCGACGGTGGGTCTCGTGCCCGCCATCGACCGCCTGGCAGACGAGGGCATGCCGGTGACCTTCGCGCTGAGCCTCCACGCCCCCGACGACGAGCTGCGCGACGAGCTGGTGCCGCTGAACTCCCGTTACGACGTCGCGTCCGTGCTCGACGCGGCTCGCCGCTACTTCGACGCCACCGGCCGGCGGGTCTCGATCGAGTACGCGCTCATCCGCGACATGAACGACCAGGCGTGGCGCGCGGACCTGCTCGGCAAGGAACTCAACGCCCGCGGCAAGGGATGGGTCCACGTCAACCCCATCCCGCTGAACCCCACGCCGGGATCGAAGTGGACCGCGTCCGACCCCGACGTCGAGGACGAGTTCGTCCGGCGCCTCATCGCCCGGGGCATCCCGACGACCGTGCGCGACACCCGCGGCTCCGACATCGACGGGGCCTGCGGGCAGCTCGCCGCCACGGTCTGACGCGGAGGCAGCCGCCATCAGGGTGACTCGCTGTCGAAACACGTCGACGGTGAGTATCCAAATGACCGCCTCGGGCGCCCGCTGGCTGGCACGATCGTCCGGTGAGCCAGAACGCTTCCTTCCCTCGCAGCGGGCGTCTTCGGCGGGGCTACCAGATCGCCCAGGTCGAGGGGTTCTTCGCCCGGGCCCGCCACGCCTACGAGCAGTCCGCGCCGGGGCGCCCCGGATCGACCCGGGCCACCACCCTGACCTCCCGTGACGTCCGCCAGGTCGGGTTCGACCTCGTGATGAACGGGTTCGACGTCATCGCCGTCGACGGCGCCCTGGACCGCATGGAGGACGCCTTCGCCCGCCGCGAGTCCGACGCGCTCCGGGGTCGCCTCGGGGAGGACCGCGCGATGGAGCACGTCCTGCGCCAGGCCCAGACCCTGGAGGGCCGGCTCGGGCGCGGCGAGGGCGAGCGCTTCCCGCGGGCCGCGGGCCTGTCCCTGGCCTACGAGCCCGACGACGTGGACCAGCTCTGCCAGCGCCTCGCCGGCTACCTCCGGGGCGGACCGGCGGTGGCCCCGGAGGAGCTGCGCCGCGCCGTCTTCCGAGCCCGCCGGGGGCGTTCGGGGTACGACGAGCACCAGGTGGACGCCTTCATCGACCGCGCGGTCGAGGTGCTCGTCGCCGTCGACTGATCGATGATCGGTCGAGCACCGTCCGGTGGCATCATCGCGTCATGACGACGACAGAGGACGGGATCGAGGCGGCGGGGCGCACGTCGGCGCAGGCGACCTACGCGCTCGACCGGGCGCACGTCTTCCACTCCTGGTCCGCGCAGGCAGCGCTGGACCCGATGGTGGTCACGGCCGCCTCCGGGTCCTCCGTGTGGGACGGCGAGGGCCGGCGCTTCCTGGACTTCTCGTCCCAGCTGGTCAACACGAACATCGGCCACCAGCACCCGGCGGTCGTCGAGGCGATCGTCGAGCAGGCCCGGACGCTGTGCACCATCGCCCCTCCGTACGCGGTCGCGCCGCGGTCCAGGGCCGCGCAGCTCATCGCGCAGGTGGCTCCCCCCGGGCTGGACAAGGTGTTCTTCACCAACGGGGGTGCGGAGGCCATCGAGTACGCCGTACGGATGGCGCGCCTGCACACCGGTCGTCAGAAGCTGCTGTCGACGTACCGCTCTTACCACGGGGGCACGTCGACCGCGGTGGCGCTCACCGGCGACCCGCGCCGCTGGCCGAGCGAGGGCGGCGGCGCCTCACCGGTGCACTTCTTCGGTCCCTTCCTCTACCGGAGCGCCTTCTACGCGACGACGGAGGCGGAGGAGTGCGCCCGCGCCCTGGAGCACCTCGAGCAGGTGGTCGCCTTCGAGGGGCCCTCGACGATCGCGGCCATCGTCCTCGAGACCGTCCCGGGGACCGCGGGGATCATGCCGCCGCCGCCCGGCTATCTCGCCGGGGTGCGGGCGCTGTGCGACCGCCACGGGATCGTGTACGTCGCGGACGAGGTGATGGCCGGGTTCGGCCGCACGGGTGCCTGGTTCGCCGTGGACCACGACGGCGTGCGCCCCGACCTCATCGCCTTCGCCAAGGGCGTCACCTCCAGCTACGTGCCGCTGGGCGGGGTGATCCTCTCCGAGGAGGTCGCCGCCACCTTCGCCGACCGTCCCTTCCCGGGCGGTCTGACGACGTCAGGGCACCCCCTGGCGTGCGCCGCGGCGGTCGGCGCCATCACGGCGATGCACGACGAGGGCATCGTGCAGAACGCTGCGCGGGTCGGGCGCGACGTCCTGGGGCCCGGCCTGCGCGAGCTCGCCTCGCGGCACCAGAGCGTCGGGGACGTCCGCGGCCTCGGGGTCTTCTGGGTGCTCGAGCTCGTCAAGGACCGGCGCACCAAGGAACCCCTGGCGCCCTACGGCGGGACGAGCGACGCCATGGCGGCGATCGCGCGGGCGTGCCGTGAGGCGGGGCTCATGATCTTCAGCAACTTCCACCGGCTCCACGCGGTGCCACCGTGCACGGTCTCCGACGACGAGGTGCTCGAGGGCCTGGAGATGCTCGACGCGGTGCTCGACGTGGCGGACGGCTTCGTCACCACGGCGCGCTGAGGGGGGTGGCCGCCCGATTCGTGACGGTCAGTGGCCGGTCAGCGCCGCCAGCGGTCGCCCGAGCCGCGCGGGGCGTCCGCTCGCGCGCTCCTCGGCATCGGCCCAGGTCGCGAGCCGCAACCCGGCGTTGACGCCCAGCCAGCGCAGCGGCTCGGGCTCCCACCGTGGTGAGCGGTGCCCTACCCACGGCAGGCGGGTCAGCGTGGTGTCGCGCCCCAGCAGGAGGTCGGCCAGGGTCCGGCCCGCGAGGTTGGTGGTGCTGATGCCGTCCCCGACGTACCCGCCGGCGCTCGCGATGCGGGTCGCCGGGTCCAGCCGCACGCCGGCGTGCCAGTCGCGCGGGATGCCGAGCGGACCGCCCCACGCGTGCGTGAAGGACGTGTCCGGCAGATCCTCCAGGGCGGGGAGGAGGTCGCGGACGGCGCCGCGCAGCCCGGCGAAGACGCGTCGGTCGCCGTCGTGCTCCGGAGCGGTGCGGGAGCCGAAGTGGTAGGGCGCTCCGCGCCCGCCGAAGACGAGCCGATCGTCGGCGGTGCGCTGGCCGTAGACCACGAGGTGGCGGTGCTCGCTGAAGGTCTCCCGGCGCTCCAGCCCGATGCGCTCCCACGTCGCGGCCGGCAGCGGCTCCGTGGCGACGACGAGCGAGTACACCGGCACGAGGTCGCGGTGGCGCCCGGGCAGCGTGGCGGTGTACCCCTCGGTGGCGACCACCACGTCACGGCAGCGGACCGTGCCCGTGGCCGTGACGACGCGTCCCGGCTCGATGACCAGGGCCCGCGACCGCTCGGCGATGCGGCCGCCGCGGCGGCGCACCGCCTCCGCGAGGCCCCGGACGAGCGCGAGCGGCTGGACGCGCGCGCAGTCCGGGGTCCAGGTGCCGCCGAGCACGTCGCGGGCGGCGAGGCGCCCGCCCGCCGCGTCGGCGTCGAGCAGCTCGAGGTGGTCCACGCCCCACCGCTGGGCGTCGGCGACCTCGGCGCGCGCCCGCTCCAGCTGCGCCGGGCTGCGCGCCACCGTCACCGTGCCCCCGCGCACGTAGTCACAGTCGATGCCCTCGTCGGCGGCCGCGGTGCCCACGGCGCCGACGGCGTCGACCATCGCGCGCCGCATCGCCAGCGCCCGGGCCTCGCCGTGGCGGCGCGCGAGGCCCGCGGTGCTGGTGGGGAAGAGCGCCGAGGACCACCCGCCGTTGCGTCCGCTCGCGCCGAAGCCGACGCTCTCCCCCTCGAGGACGAGCACCCTCAGGCCCGGGTCGGCGACCAGCAGGGCGCGCGCCGTCCACAGCCCGGTGAGACCGGCACCGACGATCGTGACGTCTGCCTCGGCGTCGCCGTCGAGCGGTTCCGGCGCCGGGCCGTCCGGTGTGACGTCCGCCCAGAGGGACCGGACGGGGCCGCTCGGCGGGGTCGTCACGAGGGGCTCGTCGCCGTGGCCCCGCGGGCGGTCACAACCTGTCCCACGCGCGGGTGAGCACGTCGCGCAGGATGCCCTCGATCTCGTCGAACTCCTTCTGGCCGCAGATCAGCGGCGGTGAGAGCTGGACCACGGGGTCGCCGCGGTCGTCCGCCCGGCAGTACAGCCCGGCCTCGTACAGGGCGCCGGACATGAAGCCGCGCAGCAGCCGCTCCGCCTCGTCCGCGTCGAAGGTCTCACGGGTGGTCTTGTCCTTCACCAGCTCGATCCCGTAGAAGTAGCCCTCGCCGCGCACGTCACCCACGATCGGGAGGTCGAGGAGCTTCTCGAGCGTGGTGCGGAAGGCGGGGGCGTTCTCCTTGACCCGCTGGTTCAGCCCCTCGCGCTCGAAGATGTCGAGGTTCGCCATCGCGACCGCCGCGGAGACGGGGTGGCCACCGAAGGTGTACCCGTGTGAGAACGTGGTGTCGCCGTGCTTGAAGGGCTCGAAGAGCCGGTCGCTGGCGATGCACGCGCCGAGGGGGGAGTACCCGCTGGTGATGCCCTTGGCGCAGGTGATGATGTCCGGCACGTAGCCGAAGTCGTCGCACGCGAACATCGACCCGATGCGCCCGAACGCGCAGATGACCTCGTCGGAGACGAGCAGCACGTCGTGGCGGTCGCAGATCTCGCGCACCCGGTCGAAGTAGCCGGGGGGCGGAGGGAAGCACCCGCCGGAGTTCTGGACGGGCTCGAGGAAGACCGCCGCGACGGTGTCTGCGCCCTCGAACTCGATCGCCTCCTCGATGCGGTCCGCCGCCCACACCCCGAGGGCCTTCGGGTCCTCGCGGAGGTGCTCCGGCGCCCGGTAGGCGTTGGTGTTCGGCACCTTGTGGGTGCCGGGGACCAGCGGTTCGAACATGGTCTTGGCGTCGGGGATGCCGGTGATGCTCAGCGCCCCCTGGGTGGTGCCGTGGTAGGCCACCGAGCGGGAGATCACCTTCGTCTTCGTCGGCTTGCCGGTCAGCTTGAAGTACTGCTTGGCGAGCTTCCAGGCCGTCTCGACGGCCTCGCTGCCGCTCGTGGTGAAGAAGACGCGGTTGAGGTCGCCGGGCGCGTAGGAGGCCAGGCGCTCGGCCAGGTCGATGGCCGGCGGTGTGGCGTAGGACCACAGCGGGAAGAACGCGAGCTTCTCCGCCTGGCGGGCGGCGGCCTCGGCGAGCTCGGTGCGCCCGTGCCCGACCTGGACGACGTACAGCCCGGAAAGCCCGTCCAGGTAGGTGCGCCCGCGGTCGTCGGTGATCCTGCACCCGTCGCCGGAGACGATGACGGGCACGGAACCGCCCTCCTCGTAGACGGAGTGCCGGGTGAAGTGGCCCCAGAGGTGGTCGCGGGCCGCCGCCGCGCGCGGGGTGCCGGCGGGCGTGGTGTCGGAGGAGACCTGCGGCGCGGTGGTGTCCATGGGCATGGTGGTCATCGGGTTCCCCAGTCGTAGCGTTGTTTGTAGAGCTTCAGGTACAGGTGGGTGTCGGTGGTGAGCACGCCGGGCACCGCGCGGATGCGCGTGCCGACGAGCTCGAGGAGGTGGTCGTCGTCCTCGCAGACCACCTCGACCAGGACGTCGTAGCTGCCGGCGGTGGCCACCACGTACTCGACCTCGCTCATCTCCGCCAGCGCAGCCGTCACCGGCGCCGTGTCACCGCTGACCCGGACGCCGATGAGGGCCTGACGGGTGAAGCCGACCTGCAGGGGGTCGGTCACGGCGACGATCTGGACGACCCCGGCCTCCAGGAGGCGCTGCACCCGCTGGCGCACCGCCGCCTCCGAGAGGCCGACGGCCTTGGCGATCACCGCGTAGGAGCGGCGCCCGTCGGCCTGGAGCTGCTCGATGATCTGCTTCGACAGCTCGTCGAGCGGCGGCGTGCTCCGAGTGGTCACTCTCGACAGCATGGCGTCCTCGAAGCCTTCCTGGCAAGCGGATCCGTCGCAGAGTGCGCGTTCCAGGGTCGGTCTGCACCTCCCTTGGTCCGTTCGAGCGTGGGAATCGTCAGATCACGCCACCTGTGGCTAAGGTCACCCCACCGATGCGGGAAGGTCCGCCGCGGTGCAGGCAACGACGCCGAGACGTCCGGAGGACACCATGACCACCACCGCCGAACGGCCCGCCGGGCCCGCCGGCCCCCACGGGCCGAGGAACCTGCGCAACTTCGTCGACGGGGAGTGGTCCGAGGCGTCCGGGGGCACGGCGTCGGACGTCGTGGACCCGAGCACCGGCCGGACGATCGCGCACGCACCGGTCTCGACCGCCGCTGACGTCGATGCCGCCTACGCCGCCGCGTCGCGCGCCTCCGAGACCTGGGGCCGGTCCACCCCGGCGGAGCGGCAGCTGGCGCTGCTGCGCATCGCCGACTCCCTGGAGGCTCGCAGCGAGGAGTTCGTCCACCTCGAGAGCGCCGAGACCGGCAAGCCGCACACGATGGCGACGACCGACGAGCTCCCGCCCGCCATCGACCAGCTGCGGTTCTTCGCCGGCGCCGCACGGGTCCTGGAGGGACGCAGCGCGGGTGAGTACATGCCCGGCCACACCTCGTGGGTCCGCCGCGAGCCCATCGGCGTCGTCGGGCAGGTCACGCCCTGGAACTACCCCCTCATGATGGCGGTGTGGAAGATCGCACCGGCGCTCGCCGCGGGCAACACCGTGGTGCTGAAGCCGAGCGACACCACGCCGGGGAGCACGCTGGCCCTCGCCGAGCTCGCTGCCGAGCACCTGCCGCCGGGGGTGCTCAACGTCGTCACCGGCGACCGGGACACCGGCCGTGCGCTGGTCAGCCACGACACCCCGGGCCTGGTCTCGATCACCGGCTCGATCCGGGCGGGCAGCGAGGTGGCGGCCGCCGCCGGGCCGGCCCTGAAGCGTCTGCACCTCGAGCTCGGCGGAAAGGCACCGGTGGTGGTGTTCGCCGACGCCGACATCGAGAAGGCCGCCCGGGGGATCGCCGCAGCCGCGTACTTCAACGCCGGTCAGGACTGCACCGCCGCGACCCGCGTCCTCGTGGCGCGCGAGGTGCACGACGAGCTCGTCGCGGCCCTCGCCGAGCAGGCGCGCGCGACGAAGGCCGGCATGCCCGACGACCCCGACGCCGCGCTGGGGCCCCTCAACAACGCGAACCAGCTCGAGCGCGTCACCGGTTTCCTGGACCGGCTGCCCGACCATGCCGACGTCGTCGCCGGCGGCGCGCGCGTGAGCGAGCTGCCGGAGGGCTTCTTCCTGCAGCCCACCGTCGTCAGCGGCCTGCAGCCCGACGACGAGATCGTCGTCGACGAGGTCTTCGGCCCGGTCCTCACCGTCCAGTCGTTCACCGACGAGGCACAGGCGCTGCGCATGGCCAACAGCACCAGGTACGGCCTCGCGTCCAGCGTGTGGACCGCCGACCTCTCCCGTGGCCTGCGGATGTCCAAGCGGCTCGACTTCGGGTGCGTGTGGCTCAACACCCACATCCCCATCGTCGCGGAGATGCCGCACGGAGGCTTCAAGTCCTCCGGGTACGGCAAGGACCTCTCCGCCTACTCCCTCGAGGACTACACCCGCATCAAGCACGTCATGGCCGCCATCGACGACTGATCGCCCACCGCCGAGCGCACCCGTGAACGACGACGAGGAGTCCCGATGAACCGACGCCCACCCCTCCCCGACCACCTGCGGCCGCTGGTCGCCGCCCAGCTCGCGAGCCAGGTCTCGCGGCGGTCCGTCCTGCGAGGGGTCGGAGCGCTCGGCGCCGGCGGCGCCCTCGCAGCGCTGGCCGGTTGCGGCACCGAGGGCACCGGCGGGGGCGACGGCGAGAAGCCGACGGCGGCCAAGGACGTCTCCGACAGCGACCCGACGCTCCGCTGGGACAACTGGACGCTCTACCTCGACCTCGCGGAGGACGGCCGGACGCACCCCACGCTGGAGGAGTTCACGCAGCAGAGCGGCATCAAGGTCAAGTACAGCGAGGCCGTCGACGGCAACGACACGTACTACGGCAAGGTGCAGGGCCAGCTCGCGCAGGGCCAGGACATCGGCACGGACATCATGACGCTCACCGACTGGATGGCGGCGCGGTGCGTCCAGAAGGGCTACACGCAGAAGCTCGACGCCGCCGCGATCCCCAACCGGAAGAACCTCCTCGACAACCTCGTCGACGTCGACTTCGACCCGGGCCGCGAGCAGTCGCTCACCTGGCAGTCCGGCTTCGCGGGCCTGGGGTGGAAGACCGCCGACGTCCCGTTCGAGATCAAGGAGGTCTCCGACCTGTGGCGCCCGGAGCTCAAGGGCCGCATCGAGGTGCTCGACGAGATGCGGGACACCATGGGCGTGCTCCTCAGCGACCAGGGCGTCGACATCAGCTCCAAGGACTGGGGCGAGCCGGAGTTCTCGAAGGCCCTGGACGTGCTCTCCGAGCAGATCTCCAACGGCCAGATCCGTCAGGTCAAGGGCAACTCCTACAAGGAGGACCTCATCTCCGGCGACGCGCTGGCCGTCATCGGGTGGTCCGGAGACTTCACGCAGCTGAACTTCGAGAACGGCGAGCAGTGGAGCTTCACCCTCCCGGAGTCCGGGGGCACGCTGTGGAGCGACAACCTCCTGGTGCCCGTCGGCAGCCCGCACCTGGCCAACGCCGAGCAGCTGATGAACTTCTACTACCAGCCCGAGATCGCCGCGCAGGTCGCCGCCTACGTGAACTACATCTGCCCGATCAAGGGGGCGAAGGAGGCGATGGAGGCGATCGACCCGGAGCTCGTGGACAACCAGCTGATCTTCCCGGACGAGGCCACCCTCTCGAAGGCCAAGGTCTTCCGCCAGCTCTCCTCGGACGAAGACCGGAAGTTCAACGCGGACTTCCAGAGAGTCATCGGGAACTGATGGCTGCCCGGCTGGAGGGGGGCGTCGGCGCCGACGGCGGCGCCGACCTGCACCTCGAGCGCGTCAGCAAGACCTTCGGCCCGGCGGTGGCCGTCGACGACCTGACGCTCACCGTGCCGTCCGGCTCGTTCTTCGCCCTGCTGGGCCCGTCGGGGTGCGGCAAGACCACGACGCTGCGCATGGTCGCCGGTCTCGAGGCGCCCACCGCGGGGCGCGTGCTCATCGGCGGGCGCGACGTCACCGCCACCCGGTCGCACCAGCGGCCGGTGAACACCGTCTTCCAGAGCTACGCGCTGTTCCCGCACATGGACGTCCTCGCCAACGTCGCGTTCGGGCTCAAGCGGCGGGGCAAGAAGGACGCCGTGCGCAGCGCCCGGGAGGCCCTCGAGCTCGTCGAGCTCGGTCACCTCGCGGGCCGCAGGCCGGGGCAGCTCTCGGGGGGGCAGCAGCAGCGCGTGGCTCTCGCGCGGGCGCTCGTCAACCGCCCGGCCGTGCTGCTGCTCGACGAGCCTCTCGGCGCCCTGGACCTCAAGCTGCGCCGTCAGATGCAGGGAGAGCTCACCCGCATCCAGGACGACGTGGGCATCACCTTCCTCCACGTCACCCACGACCAGGAGGAGGCCATGACCATGGCCGACGAGGTCGCGGTGATGAACGCCGGCCAGGTCGAGCAGATGGGGCCGCCGGAGGAGCTGTACGACCTGCCGCGCACGTCGTTCGTCGCGAACTTCCTCGGCCAGTCCAACCTGCTGCAGGGAGAGGTCGTCGGGGAGCGGGGCGGCGCCCTGGAGGTGTCCCTGCCCGGTGGGGGCCGGGCGGTGCTGCCGAGCGCGCGGGCCGCCGCGACGTCCGGCAGCGTGGTGGTGGGCGTGCGGCCGGAGAAGGTGCACCTCATCCCCCAGGCCGTCGACGGCTCGGATGGCTCCAGGGACCTCGACGAGGGCCACGGCGCCGCCAACGACCTCGGCACCGGGAGGGTGGTGGACGTCGCGTTCGCCGGGGTCTCCACCCAGTACGTCGTGGACGTGCCCGGGGCCGGGCGCCTCTCGGTCTTCGCCCAGAACCTCGGCAGCTCCGTCCGGGTCCGGCGCGGGGACCAGGTGCGGCTGGCCTGCGCACCCGACCACATGTTCGGTCTGGCCGGGGACGCCGACCTGAGCGCAGGGCTGGGCACCAGCGGGACCGGCGGCGACGCCGCAGCGTCGTCCTCCCCGGCCGCCTCCGACGAGCCCGTCAGGGCCGGCTGATGTCCGCGCTCGCGGGTCTCCAGGGCTCCGCGTCCGCTCAGGACGTCCAGGAGCAGCGGGACGCGGCGGGCGGAGGACGGCGCTGGCTGCCGTACCTGCTCCTCGCCCCCGGCCTCGTCTGGCTCGCGATCTTCTTCCTCGCGCCCATCGTCCTGCTCGCCACCACCTCGCTCCAGTCACCGGTCCCGGACGGCGGGGTCGGTGCCTACCAGCCGGCGTTCCAGGTGTCGAACTACACCGAGGCGATCGCCGACTACTGGCCGTGGTTCGCCCGCTCGCTCACGTACGGGCTCGTCGCGACCGCGCTGGCCCTGGTGATCGGCTATCCGCTGGCCTACGTCATCGCCGTCCGCGCCCGGGCCCGCCCCCTGCTGCAGCAGCTGCTGCTCGTGGCGGTCATCGCCCCCTTCTTCGTCAGCTTCGTGCTGCGCACCATCGCCTGGCGTCAGGTCCTCGCCGACGAGAGCCTCGTGGTCCAGTCGCTCAAAGCGCTGTCCGTGCTGCCGGAGGGAGCCCGCCTCACCGCGACCCCGGTCGCGGTGATCGCCGGCCTGACGTACAACTTCATCCCCTTCATGACGCTCCCCATCTACGCCAGCCTCGAGCGCCTCGACCAGCGGCTCCTCGAGGCCGGGGGGGACCTCTACGCCGGCCCCCTCACGACGTTCACCCACATCACGTTCCCGCTCTCCCTGCCCGGCGTGGTCGCCGGGACCCTGCTGACCTTCATCCCCGCGACCGGCGACTACGTGAACGCCGCGATCCTCGGCGGCCCCAGCTCGTCGATGATCGGCAACGTCATCGAGTCACGCTTCTTCCGGGTGGTGGACTACCCGACCGCCGCCGCCCTGTCGTTCATGCTCATGGCTGGGATCCTCGTGCTCGTCATGCTCTACGTCCGCCGCGCGGGGACGGAGGAGCTGCTGTGAGCGCCGGCCAGGTGCTGGCCGGCGCCGAGACCGCCGAGGCCGTGACGCCGAGCGACCAGCACGGGAGACCTGCTGCCGCCAGAGCACGGCGGCCCCGCCTGGGCGACGTCTTGCTCCCGCTGTACGCGCTGCTCGCGATGGTCTACCTCATGGTGCCCATCGCCTACACGGTGGCGTTCTCCTTCAACGACGGCGGTCGATCCAACCTCTCCTGGCGCGGGTTCACGCTCGACAACTGGAAGAACCCTTGCGGGGCTCCGGGGGTGTGCGGCGCCGTCGTCAACAGCCTGACCATCGGGGTGATGGCCACGATCGTGGCCACCGCCCTGGGCACGCTGATCGCGATCGCGATCGTGCGCTACCGCTTCAAGGCGAGAGGGGCGATCAACCTCCTGATCTTCCTGCCGATGGCCACCCCCGAGGTGGTGCTGGGCGCATCGCTGCTCTCGCAGTTCCTCAACCTGAGGATCAACCCCGGCTTCTGGACGATCGTGGTGGCCCACATCATGTTCTGCCTGAGCTTCGTGGTCGTCACCGTCAAGGCCCGCGTGGCCAGCCTGGACCCGAAGCTGGAGGAGGCTGCGGGCGACCTCTACGCGTCGCCGATGCAGACGTTCTGGCGCGTCACCCTGCCGCTGCTGGCCCCCGGCATCCTCGCCGCCGCGCTGCTGAGCTTTGCGCTGAGCTTCGACGACTTCATCATCACCAACTTCAACTCCGGCTCGGTCGACACCTTCCCGAAGTTCGTCTACGTCGCCGCGGCCCGCGGCATCCCGGCGCAGGCCAACGTCATCGGGTCGGCGATGTTCCTCGGGATCCTCGCCGTCGTGGTGCTCGGCCGAGCCCTGTCCGCCCGAGGGAGCCGCTCGTGAACCAGACCACCAGCCCACGAGACACCGCCATGAGGATCCTCGTCGTCGGCTCGGGGGGCGTGGGCGGCGCCGTCGCTCGCATCGCCGCGCGCCGCGATTTCTTCGAGGCGGTCGTCATGGCCGACCACGACCTGGCGCGCGCCGAGCGCAGCGTCGCAGGAGTCGTGGAGCGCCACCCCGAGGAACGACGCTTTGCTGCTGCTCGGGTCGACGCCTCGTCCGCGGACGCGGTGGCGGCCCTCGCCCGGGAGCACCGCATCACGCACGTGCTCAACGCCGTGGACCCGCGCTTCGTCATGCCGGTCTTCGACGGTGCGCTCGCAGCGGGCGCGGACTACCTCGACATGGCGATGTCGCTGTCGACCCCCCACCCCGAGCGCCCCCACGCGCTGACCGGGGTGAAGCTCGGCGACGAGCAGTACGCCCGCTCGGGCGAGTGGGAGGCCGCAGGCCGTCTGGCGCTCGTGGGCATCGGTGTGGAGCCCGGCCTGTCGAACGTCCTGGCCCGCTACGCCGTGGACCACCTGTTCAGCGACGTCGACGAGCTGGGGGTGCGCGACGGCGCGAACCTCTCCGTGACGGACGAGGACGGGAACGAGGTCTTCGCGCCGTCCTTCTCCATCTGGACGACCATCGAGGAGTGCTTGAACCCGCCGGTCGTCTACGAGCGGGACGGCGGCTGGCGCACGACGGCGCCCTTCTCCGAGCCCGAGGTGTTCGACTTCCCCGGAGGGATCGGGCCGGTGGAGTGCGTGCACGTCGAGCACGAGGAGGTCCTCCAGCTGCCGCGCACCCTCGACGCCCGGCGGGTGACCTTCAAGTACGGGCTGGGGGAGGAGTTCGTCGGCGTCCTGCGCACCCTGCGCGCCCTCGGCCTGGACTCCACCGTCCCCGTGGCGGTCAAGGGCGCCTCCGTGTCCCCGCGCGACGTGGTGGCCGCGGTGCTCCCGGACCCGGCGACCCTCGGCCCCCGGATGACCGGGGTCACGTGCGCTGGCGTGCTCGTCACCGGGACGGGCACGGACGGGGAGCCGCGCGAGGTCTACCTCCACCACCTCGTGGACAACGCGTGGTCGATGGCGGAGTACGGCTCCCAGTGCGTCGTGTGGCAGACCGCGGTGAACCCCGTGGTGGCCCTGGAGCTGCTGGCGACCGGCGCGTGGTCCGCCACCGGCGTCCACGGTCCGGAGGAGCTCGACGCGGTGCCGTTCCTCCAGCTGCTCTCCGCGGCGGAGGCCGACGGCGGGTACGGCTCGCCCTGGGCGCTGCAGGAGAGGGCGCCGGGGAGGTCCTGAGCCGTGACCGGTACAGCCACAGCGCACTGTCTCGCATGATCGTCCGCTCCGCACGAGAGGCCGATGTGGAGCGGCTCGTCGACTTCGAGCCCGATCCCGGGCTGCGAGCCATTGATCGTGACCGGCTGCGTGCCGACTTCACCGAGGGACGGATGCGCGCGGCGTGGTCGTGGCTGGTCGAGGACGACGGGGTGCTGGTCGGTCGCGCGCTGTGGTGGGGGAGGGCCCAAGGCTCGCTGCCGACGGCGCTGGACGCCCTGGACGTGGCCGGGCACGTCGACGATCCCGAGAGCGTGGCCGTCGAGCTGCTGACCGCGGCGCGCGCTGCCTTGGTCGAGCGAGGGGTGCGAACGCTGCCGGCCTTCACGATGCAGCTGCCCCGTGACTGGCTCGATGACGCCGTCGCGTCCCGTGCGGTCGCGTGGCGCCGGGACACCTGCCGACGCATCGGAGTGACCGACGAGCTGCAGCGGCTGCAGTACGCCTGGTCGCTCGACGCCGGCATCCCTGCTGAGTCGGACCGCGTGAGCTTCCGCCCCGCGAGCGACGAGGAGTTCCTCGACCTCTTCGCCCAAGCTGCGCGCGGATCCCTCGACGTGGAGACCCAGCAGGCGGTCGAGGCGATGGGCGTGCAGGCCCAGGCCCGCGACGACCTCGACTTCTACCGCGGCTGCCCCGGCGAGCGCGAGTGGTGGCGCGTGGCGGTCGACCACGACGGCAGCACGGTGGGGTTCGTGATCCCGTCGGCCACGCCGTACCACCGCAACGTCGGCTACCTCGGGGTGCTGCCGGCCTGGCGCGGGAAGGGGCTCGTCGACGACCTGCTGGGAGAGATCACCCGCATCCACGCCGCGTCCGGCGCCGAGACCGTCACGGCGACCACCGACACCACGAACGCCCCCATGGCCGCCGCCTTCGAGCGGGCCGGCTACCAGGTCACCGAGGTGCGGCTGGTGCTGAGCGCCCCGTAGGCCGTGGCAGCGTGTCGGCGGTGTCCTTCACCGCCGCCTTCAGCGAGAGCCTGCCGCACACCCCGGCCAACGCGGTGACCGCTGGTGTGGGCCGGCTCAGCGATGCCCGTGGTGGCACGCGGGTGCGCAAGCGGCTCCGCCGTCCCGGCGCCAGCACGGGCGGTGACCCGCGATGGGCTGCGTCCGACGATCCTGGGCACGGGAACTTCTGGCGTCGTGAGGCCGACGTCTACCGCGACGCCGGGGTCCGCGACAGCCTGGACGGCACCGGGCTCAACCTGGCCGCCGCGCAGGTCGACGTCGACGCCGACGGAGCCACGCTCCTGCTCGAGGACGTCTCTGGCACGCCCGGTGAGCAGTTCACGCTGCAGGACCATGGGGCGCTCGCCGCTGGTCTGGGCCGCTGCTGGCAGGCGCAGGCGCAGGCGCAGGGGCCGTGGCGTGCGCCGTGGGCCTCGCGCGGGTTCCTGCGCTCGTACTCGACGTCCCGCGGAGCACCGATGGGGCTGGTCGAAAATGACGCGGCCTGGGCGCAGCCGCTGGTCGCCGACCTGTGGCCGCGCGGCCTGCGCGCCGGGTGGTCGCGCCTGCTCGCTCACCGGGAGCTGCTGCTGACGGCGATGGAGGCGCTGCCGCGCACCCGGTGCCACCTCGATGCCTGGGTGCTCAACGAGGTCCGCCGGCCCACCGGCGAGGTGGTCCTGCTGGACTGGGCGTTCGCCGGCGACGGGGCGATCGGCGAGGACGTCGGCAACCACGTGCCCGACGCCGCCCTCGACCTGTTCTGGCCGGCCGAGCGTCTCGGCGAGCTCGATGCCGCGTGCACCGGCGCCTACCTCGAAGGCCTGCGCGAGCGCGCCTGGACCGGGGACGCAGACCTGGTGCGCCTGGGCATCACGGCGTCGGCGGTGAAGTACGCCTGGCTGCTGCCGCTGATGCTCGCCCGTGCCGGCGACCTGGAGCACCGGGCCGACCAGCGCCCCGCGGACGCCGAGCACCTCTACGCGCAGCGAGGGCTGGCCCTCGCCCACCTCGTCGGCTGGTGCGACGAAAGCCGTGAGCCTCCTCGGGCGGCGGACCGCCTGACTCCCCCGTGGCCGTGACCGTGGCCCGCCGGTCGCCTAGGTTCGACCCTTCGTGCCAACTGAGGGAGATCGTCATGGCGTGGTTCTTGATCGTGATCGCTGGACTGCTGGAGACCGGGTTCGCGGTGTCCTTGAAGTACAGCGAGGGCTTCTCGCGCCCGGTGCCCAGCGTCCTCTTCATCGTCTTCGCCGTCGGCAGCTTCGTGCTGCTGAGCACGGGCCTGCGCAGCCTGCCGGTGGGCCCGGCCTACGCGGTGTGGACGGGCATCGGGGCGGCCGGTACCGCTGTCGTCGGGATGATCTTCCTCGGGGAGTCCACGGCGGTGCTCAAGCTGGTCTCGATCGTGCTGATCGTCGCCGGGGTCGTCGGGCTCCAGCTCTCCAGCGCTGCGTCGTGATCCACCGCTGGCTCACGACGGCTGACGAGGTCGACGAGTCATCACGCGCGCAGCTGGTCCGCTGCTGGCGTGACGTGTCGAACGCCGGGGGAGCGGTCGGGTTCCCGCGCCCCCCTGTCAGCGAGGGCGAGGTGAGCGTGGCCGTCGACGCCCTCCTCGCACGGTTGCGCCCCGGGCTCGAGGAGCTGCTGGTCGTCGCGGACGAGGCGGACCCTGACGTGGTGGTGGGCTGGCTCGTCCTGGTGGGCAACGAGTCCGCGCTGACCCGTCACTGGGCCCGCGTGCTACGGGTCCAGAGCGCCCCCGCCGCTCGCGGACGTGGCGTCGGCCGGACCTTGATGGCCGAGGTGGCCCGTCGAGCGCGGGAGGACCGGGGCCTGGCGCAGCTGCACCTCGAGCTGCGGAGCGGCATGGGGCTCGAGGCGTTCTACTCCGCGCTGGGCTGGCGCGTCGTGGGCACGTGGCCCGGCGCCCTGCGAGTGGGCGGAGGCGACGTCCGCGACGAGGTCCTCATGGTGCTGGACCTGACCTGACGGGCCCTGACCTGACCTGAGCCGAGCCGCGACAACTCCCTCGACGCACCGCGACGCCGTGCCTACCGTCGCAGGGTGCTCAGTTGATCAGCGTCTCGTCCTGCGCCCGCGGCCCGTGCCCGGCAGGAGACCGCTCGATCCCGAGGACACCCGTGCTTCCTCCTGCCTCCTCCCGGTCGCTGAGCGCCGCCCACGTGCGCGTCGACGGCGTCTCCCCCTCCTTCTCACCGCGGCGGGTGCTGACCGACGCCTCGCTGACGGTCCCCGCCGGTGAGCGCACCGGGCTGATCGGGGAGAACGGCTCCGGGAAGACCACGCTGCTGCGCGTCATCGCCGGCCTCCTCAGCCCCGACGCCGGGTCGGTGACCGCGACGGGTCCCGGCGGGGGGCAACCACGGCTGGGGCTGCTCCACCAGGAGCCGCCGTTCGCCCCGGAGGAGTCTGTGGCGGAGGCCCTGGAGTCCGCTGTCGCTCCGGCCCGCGCGGCGGCTGCGGCGGTCAGCACGGCGGGCGCGGCCCTGGCCGCGGCGCCTGACGACGACGCGACGACCGCCGCGTACGCCGCCGCGCTGGAGGCAGCCGAGCGCACGTCGGCGTGGGAGGTCGACGCCCGTGTCGGCGCGACACTGGCCGGCCTCGGGCTCGCCGACCTCCCGCGCGGCCGGCTCACGCGAACCCTCTCCGGCGGGCAGCGCTCCCGCCTGTCGCTGGCACGGATGCTGCTCAGCGCTCCCGACGTGCTGCTCCTCGACGAGCCGACCAACCACCTCGACGACGACGCGACGGCTCACCTCGTCGCCGTCCTGAGGGGGTGGCCGGGGCCCGTGCTGCTCGCCAGCCATGACCGGTCGTTCCTCGACGAGGCCGTGACCTCCCTGGTCGATCTCGACGCCTCGGCGCTGCCCCACGACCTCGCCGGTCCACCGGCACCTACAGCGACCACCTGCTGGCGCGGCGCGATGCCCGTGTGCGGTGGGAGAGACGGTTCCGGGACGAGCAGGAGGAGCTCGGGACCAGGCGCGCCGCCGTCCGGGAGGGTCACACCGTCGGGCACGCGGACTGGGAGCCGCGCACCGAGGTCCGCGGCGCGGCGAAGTTCTACGCCGACCGGAACGCCAAGGCCGTCTCGCGCCGGGTGGTCGACGCGCGCTCCCGGCTCGAGGACCTCGAGCAGCGACAGGTGCGCGAGCCTCCCCGCGAGCTGCGGTTCAGGGGCCTCGCCGGTGCCGACGTCGGGGCGGGTGCGCGCCGGGAGGGCTCCGGTCCCGTCCTGGCCGCGTCGGACGCCGCGGTCGCGGGACGCCTGGCCCCGGTGTCGCTGACGGTCAGCGCGGGGGAGCGGTGGTTGGTCACCGGAGCCAACGGCTCGGGGAAGTCCACGCTCCTGCGCCTGCTCGCCGGCGAGCTGGAGCCCACGGCGGGGACCCTCGGCGGCGCCGGTGCGCTGCGCGTCGGGCTCCTGGCCCAGGACGTCGACCTGCCCGACCCGCAGCACCGAGGCCGGGGGCGCACGGCGCGGCAGGCCTACGAGGACCTCGTCGGGGCCGACCGTGCCGCGGGCGTGCCGCTCGGCGTCCACGGGCTGATCGCCGGCCGCGACGAGGACCGCCCCGTCGCCGCCCTCAGCGTGGGTCAGCAGCGCCGGCTGGCGCTCGCGGTGCTCCTCGCCGACCCGCCGGACGTCCTGCTGCTCGACGAGCCGACCAACCACCTCTCGCTGCTGCTCGTCACCGAGATCGAGGCGGCGCTCGACGGCTACCCCGGGACCGTCGTGGTGGCCTCCCACGACCGGTGGCTGCGCCGGACCTGGACCGGTCGGACGCTCCGCCTGGACCCAGCCCCGTCGCGCTGATCGCCATGCGTGGCCACTGCAGTACGCAGCGGAGCGACCCAGGGCCGAGCGGCGGTCTTGGGTCGACGGATCCCGTCGTCAAGGCACCTCCGGAGTGCTGAGAACAGCTGATCGTCGCAAATCAGGTGAGCGGGTTAGTCCTTCAGACGCTGGAGTCCCTACGGTGACCTCGTCATCGTCGACACGTCCCGCGGGGGACGGCCCGGAGGTCCCATGAGCCCGACCGCACCACCGTCCGCCGACCGCTCGACGCGCCCCTGGGCGGGCGTCACGCCCGATGCCGGCGCCGTCACGCAGCTCCTCGCCGGTGCTCGCGTCACCCCCTACTGGCTGGACCGGGACGAGCGCCCTCCGGCGTCGGCGCCCCTGATCACCGAGGAGAGCGCCGACCTCGTCGTCGTCGGCGGCGGGTTCACCGGGCTGTGGGCGGCGCTGAGCGCCGCCGAGCGCGACCCCGGGCGCAGCGTCGTGCTGCTGGAGGGCGATCGGGTCGCCGAGCACGCCTCGGGGCGCAACGGCGGCTTCATGTCCTCCTCGCTCACGCACGGCCTCGCGCACGGCATGGACCGCTTCCCCGACGAGCTGCCCGCCCTCCTCCGCCTCGGCGACGCCACGCTGGACACCATCGAGGACGCGATCACCCGCCACGGCATCGACTGCGGGTTCGAGCGCACCGGGGAGCTGACGGTGGCCGTGGCCGACTGGCAGGCCGAGGAGCTCACCGAGCTGCACGCCACCGCCGCGGAGCTCGGTCAGCACTACCGGCTGCTCGACGGCGAGCAGATGCGGGCCGAGGTCGCCTCACCCACCTACCGGGGCGGCCTGGAGGACCCGGGGTGCGCCCTGGTCGACCCGGCCCGCCTGGCCTGGGGGCTGACGCAGGCCTGCCGGCGCCTCGGGGTGAGGATCTTCGAGGGCACCCGCGTCGAGAGCCTGGACCGTGACGGCGCCGAGGTGAGCGTGCGCACGACGTCGTCGCTGGGCACGGGGCTGGTGAAGGCGCGCCGCGTGCTGCTGGCCACCGCGGCGATCCCCGGGCTCCTGCCGGCGATGCGCTCGCGCGTGGTGCCGGTCTGGGACTACTCGGTGATGACCGAGCCGCTGCCCACCGACGTGCGGGCCTCGCTGGGATGGGCCGGGCGCCAGGGCATCGGCGACGCGGGCAACCGGTTCCACTACTACCGCCTCACCCACGACGACCGCCTCCTCTTCGGCGGGTACGACGCCATCTACCCCTTCGGCGGCGGGCAGCGCGCCGGCCTGCGCGACTCCAGCGACCGCAGCGAGCACGAGCCCACCACCCGGATGCTCGCCGAGCACCTCTTGGCGACCTTCCCGCAGCTCGAAGGGGTGCGCGCCAGCCACACGTGGGGCGGCGCGGTGGACACCTGCAGCCGCTTCGCCCCCTTCTGGGGCACGGCGATGCGCGGCCAGGTCGGGTACGTCCTCGGGTTCACCGGGCTGGGGGTCGGCGCGTCGAACTTCGGGGCGCGCACCGCGCTCGACCTCCTCGACGGGATCGACTCGGAGGCCGCCGGGCTGAAGATGGTGCGCGAGCGCCCGCTGCCGTTCCCCCCCGAGCCGCTGCGCTGGGCGGGCATCCAGATCACCCGCCACCAGCTGGCCCGCGCCGACGCGAACGGTGGCCGCCGCAGCCTGTGGCTCAAAGCGCTGGACGCCGCCGGGCTGGGGTTCGACTCGTGAGCGCGGACATCGACGCCGAGCAGCGCGGCGGCCTCCTCGTGACCGGCGGGCGCCTGCTGATGGAGGGCCGCGCCGTCGACGGTGACGTGCTCGTCCTCGGGGGGCGCATCGCCGCGGTCGGCGACCGCGCCCGCGAGCGCGCGACCCGCTCCACGCCCTGGCTCGACGCCGCCGGCGGCCTGGTGAGCCCCGGGTTCGGGGACTCCCACGTCCACCCCCACCACGCCGGGCTGCAGATGCTCGGCTGCGACCTCGAGGGCAGCGCCGACGCGGCCCGCTACCGAGACGTCATCGCCCGCGTCGCCGCCGGCACGCCCGAGAAGGGCTGGATCACCGGGGGCGGCTGGTCGATGGAGGCTTTCCCGGGCGGCGTGCCGACGGCGGCCGCGCTCGACGAGGTGCTGCCGGACCGGCCGGCGTTCCTGCCCAACCGCGACGGCCACGGCGCGTGGGTCAACAGCGCCGCGCTGCAGGCCGCGGGCATCACCGCGAGCACCCCTGACCCCCCGGACGGGCGCATCGAGCGGGGCGCCGACGGTGAGCCGACCGGGACCCTCCACGAGGGCGCCGCGGCCCTGGTCGGCGCCCACGTGCCCCTGCCCGGGGAGAACGAGATCGAGGCCGCGCTCCTCGCCGCTCAGGACCGGTTGCTGGCGTGGGGCGTGACGCACTGGCAGGACGCCATGGTGGGGGCGACCGCCGGTCATCCGGATCCCCTGCCGGCCTACCTGCGCCTGGCTGCGTCGGGTCGCCTGCGCACCACCGTCGTCGGGGCGCTCTGGTGGGACCGCTCACGAGGGCTCGAGCAGCTGCGGGAGCTCGCGGAGCGCCGCGCACGGGCCGCCGCGGTGGGCTCGCAGCGCTTCAGGGCCACCAGCGTGAAGATCATGCAGGACGGGGTCGCCGAGAACTTCACCGCCGCGATGCTCGAGCCCTACGTCGACGCGTGCGGCTGCGCGGGCGGTGACGGCCACTCCTTCCTCGAGCCCGCCGACCTGGCCCGGGCCGTCGCGGCCCTGCACGAGGACGGCGTCCAGGTCCACGTCCACGCCCTCGGCGACCGGGCGGTGCGCGAGGCGCTCGACGCCGTCGATGCTGCGCAGAGCGCCCACCCCGGTCGCGACCTGCGCCACCACCTCGCGCACCTCCAGGTCGTCCACCCTGACGACGTGCCGCGGTTCGGCGCGCTCGGGGTCGCCGCGAACGTCCAGCCGCTGTGGGCTGCCCACGAGCCGCAGATGGACGAGCTGACCATCCCCTTCCTCGGCGATCGCCGGGCGGGGTGGCAGTACCCCTTCGCCGACCTCGCCGCGGGCGGCGCCGTGCTGGCCTCCGGGAGCGACTGGCCCGTGAGCACGGCGAACGTGCTGGAGTGCCTGCGCGTCGCGGTCACCCGGCGCACGAGCGTCGACGACCCGGCGTTCCTCCCCCACCAGCGGCTCACCCTCGCCCAGGCGCTCACGGCGTGCACCGCGGGTGTCGCGCACGTCAACCACGACGAGGCCCGCACCGGCCGCTTCGCTCCCGGCATGGACGGAGACCTCACCGTGCTCGACCGCGACCTGTTCGCCCACCCGCCCGACGAGATCGCCGACGCTCGCGTCACGGCGACGATCGTGGGGGGTCAGGTGCTGCACGACGCCTCAGCCGCGGCGCCGGCCGCCCCGTCGCCGCTCGCGCGGAGCGGGCGGTGAGCACCGCGGTGCGCGGCGCGCAGGCGCACTCCCCGGACCGGGCGCAGGAGGCCGACCACGGGCCGGGCCGCGAGGAACGGGCCGTGGGCGCCGTCGACCTCTACGGCATCACCAAGCGCTACGGGTCCGAGACCGCGGTCGACGCCCTCGACCTGCACGTCCCCGCAGGGGAGTTCATCTCCCTCCTCGGGCCCAGCGGCTGCGGCAAGACCACGACCCTGCGGATGATCGCCGGCTTCGAGCAGGCGGAGTCCGGGCGCATCGAGATCTCCGGCGACCCCGTCGAGCACCTCCCGCCGCACAAGCGGCCGGTGAACACCGTCTTCCAGGCCTACGCGCTCTTCCCCCACCTGAGCGTCGCGGAGAACGTCGCTTACGGGCTGCGCCAGCAGAAGGTGGCGCGCGGCGAGATCGGGCCGCGCGTCCGCGACGCCCTCGACATGGTGCAGATGGCAGACTTCGCCCCCCGCAAGCCCGGTCAGCTCTCCGGCGGGCAGCAGCAGCGGGTGGCGCTCGCCCGGGCGCTGGTCAACCGGCCGGCGGTGCTGCTCCTCGACGAGCCGATGTCCGCGCTGGACCGCAAGCTCCGCGAGGAGATGCAGATCGAGCTCAAGCTCCTCCAGTCCCGCCTCGGCATCACCTTCCTCTTCGTCACCCACGACCAGGAGGAGGCACTGACGATGAGCGACCGGATCGCGGTGATGGACGAGGGGCACCTCGAGCAGATCGGCACCCCGGACGACGTCTACGACCATCCGGCGAGCGCCTTCGTCGCCGGGTTCATCGGCCGTCAGAACGCCTTCACCGGAGAGGTGGACGTCGCCAGCGCCAGCGAGGTGAGCGTGCGGACGGCTCACGGCGTGGTGGTGGCCAGCGCGACGGTGCCGCCCGGCACCAGCCGGGGCGACCGCGTGGTCGCCTCGGTCCGGCCTGAGCGGGTCCGGCTGCTGGCCGCCGAGGAGGACGCCTCGTCGCGCGGCGAGCGTCCCGGGGAGAACGTCGTCCGGGGCACGCTCGCCGGCGTCTCCCACCTGGGGCACGCGCTCCAGCTCGTGGTCACGACCGATGACGGGGCGGACCTGCTCGTGCGGGCAGAGCGCTCCGGGGACGTCCCCACGACGCTCGGGACGCCGGTGGTCTGCCGCTGGGACGCCGACGCCACGCACGCCTTCCTCGCCCCCGCCGCCGTGACCACCGAGACCACCCCCACCAGGAGGCCGTCATGACCGCTGCCCGCAGGACCACCGCCCAGGGCGACGCACCGTTGCGCGTGCTGCTGCCGACGGCGACGGCGTCACGCCTCACCCGCCGGTCCTTCCTCTCCGCCGCGGCGATGGTCGGTGGCGCGGGTGCGCTGGCCGGCTGCGGTGGCGGGGGCGGCGGCGGCTCGAAGACGGCCAAGGTCGCCTCGGACGCGAAGATCGAGGACGCGCTGAGCATCTACACGTGGGGCGACTACGACGACCCGCAGGTCTTCAAGGACTTCACCGCGCAGGAGGGGCCGCGCATCACCCTCGACGGCTTCGGCTCCAACGAGGAGATGATCGCCAAGCTCGTCGCGGCCAGGGGCACCTCGGGCTACGACATCGTCGTGCCGTCCAGCTACTACATCGAGCAGATGGCCGACGAGGGACTGCTGATGGAGCTCAACCACGAGCTGCTGCCGAACCTGGAGAACGTGCAGGGCGAGTTCAAGGACCAGGCTTTCGACCCCGGCAACAAGCACACCGTCGTCAAGTGCTGGGGCACCACGGGCTTCGCCTACGACACCCAGGCCATCACCCGTCCGCTCGCCACCTGGGATGACTTCTTCGACGCGGCGCAGAACGAGGCGTCCGGGTCGGTCTCCCTGTCGGAGGACCCGGGAGAGGTGGTCCTGGCGTACTTCAACGCCAACGGCATCGACCAGAACACCGAGGACGAGGGCGCCTACGACGCGGCGGAGGAGTTCCTCGTGGGCTCGATCGCCCCGCACGTCCAGGCGTTCGACTCCTACCCCGGCAGCTCCGTCATCCCGAGCAACGGGCGCAAGCTCGTCCAGGTCTGGAACGGGGACGCCCGGATCGGCAAGCTGGACAACCCCGAGCCGGACCGGTGGCAGTGGGTGCTGCCCCTGCCGACCAACCGCTGGCAGGACAACTGGGCGATCGCGAGCGGCGCGCCGCACCCGGTGGCCGCGCACACCTTCATCAACCGGGTGCTCGACCCGGCGGTCTCGCTGACCGAGCTGGAGTACATCGGCTACAACACCGCCGTCGAGGGGGTCGAGCAGGCAGCCACCGGCGCGGGCGCGGAGTACCCCGAGATCATCTTCTTCACGAAGGACCAGCTCGCCGGGATGTCCGAGGGGGAGCTGACCCGGCTGACGCCCCGCCAGACGAAGATCGTCAACGCGATGCGGGCGGCGGCCGGGACATGAGACGCCGGCGCATCGGCGAGGGGGCGTTGGCCGTCCCGGCGGGGTTCTGGCTGCTCGCCTTCTTCGTCGCGCCGGTAACGCTCGTGGTCTGGTACTCGTTCGGCTACAAGCCCGGTCTGTTCGGCACCCACGCGAACGACGTCCTGTCGTTCGGGCGCTACGGCGAGGCGATCGACTCCACCTTCACCGCCACCTACGTCCAGACGCTCCGGATCGCCGTGATCGGCACGCTCGTCGCGCTCGTCGTGGCCTTCCCCATGGCCTACTGGATGGCCGTCAAGGTGGCGCCACGATGGCGCGGGCTGCTCATCGGCCTGGTCCTCGTGCCCTACTGGACGAACTTCCTCGTCCGCACCCTCGGGTGGCAGATCATCCTCACTCCCGACAACCTGCTGTCCCGGGTGCTGGAGGGCGTCGGGATCATCGACGGGCCGCTCGCGCTGCTCTACACGCGGGGCGCGGTGCAGCTCGGGGTGGTCTACAACTACCTGCCGCTGATGATCCTGCCGCTGTACGTCGCCCTCGACCGGCTCGACCCGGCGCTGCTGGAGGCCGCGCGGGACCTGGGGGCCACCGCCTGGAAGGCGCTGTGGACGGTGACCCTGCCGATCGCGGCGCCGGGCATCGGGGCCGGCACGCTCCTGGTGTTCGTGCCGCTCATGGGCGACTACATCACCCCGTCGGTGCTCGGCGGTGCCCGCGGCTCCATGGTGGGCCAGCTGGTCGCCAGCCAGTTCCAGTCCGCGCAGAACTGGGCGCTGGGGTCCGCGATGGCGGTGCTCCTGGTCCTGACGATCCTCGTGACCGTCGGCGCGGCGCTGCTGTCCATCCTGGCCGTCCGGGCGGTGGTGCGCGCCAACCGCTCGGTGCGCCTGCCCGACCCGGCAGGAGCAGCGGCGTGAGCGCCTCCGGACGCACCGTCGCGGCGGGGCGAGGCTCGAGCCGGCCGGCGCCGAGGCGCTCGCGGGTGGACGTCGGTCTCGCCGTGTGGGCGGTGCTGGGGTTCCTCTTCCTGTTCCTCCCGGTGCTGGTGATCGTCGGGTACTCGTTCAACACCGGTCGCTCGATGATGGTGTGGCAGGGCTTCGGGCTCGACGCCTACCGGGTGGCGCTGACCAACCCCGCGATGACGGGCCCGGTGAGGGTCTCGCTGGTCGCGGGGGTGGGCACCGCGGCCGTGGCGACCGTGCTGGGGACGGCGGCCGGCCTCGCGCTGGCACGGCGCGGCGGCCGGTGGGCGCCGGCGTTCACGCTGCTGCTGGCGCTGGTCATGGTGACCCCGGAGATCGTCGACGCCGTGTCCTTGCTGCCGTGGTTCGTGGCCCTCGGCACCGAGGCCGGCCTGAGCGTCTTCAACGTGGGCCAGGTGCGGCTCGTCATCGCGCACTCGCTGTTCGCGACCGCGGTCGTGACGTTCATCGTCCGCGCCCGGATGTCAGGGCTCGACGCCTCCCTCGAGGAAGCAGCGGCCGACCTCTACGCCCCGCCGCTGCGCCGCTTCTGGGGGGTGACGTTCCCGGTGGTGCGCCCCGCGGTGATCTCGGGGGCGCTGCTCTCGTTCACCCTCAGCCTCGACAACACCGTGGTCTCCTCGTTCGTCTCCGTGTCGGGGGCCTCGCCGTGGCCGGTGTACGTCTTCAGCTCGGTGCGCGCGGGGCTGCGGCCGTCGATCGCGGCGATGTCGACGCTGATGCTGCTCCTCACCCTCATGGCGCTGGTGATGGTGGCTCTCGTGCTGCGCCGCTCCGGCGACGGCTCCTCGAAGATCGCCGAGACCCTGACCGGGGGCTGAGCCTGCGCCGGCAGCGCCGGTCCGCGTCGCAGCCGTCGTGCTCCCGCGAGGACGGGCGGGGAGCCCGTGCGGACGACACGCCGCGGGAGGCGGGTCAGGTGGCTGGGGCGTCACCCTTCAGCGACCTGCTCGACATCCACCGGTCCACGGCCACCCGCAGCACCACGCGGTCGGGATCGTGGGCGGGGGTGCGCTCGTAGCGGACCGCGTAGCGGCGCAGGGCCTCGGCGACCTCGCCGGGGTCGTCGCTGATCGAGGCCGTCCCCTCCAGGGTGATCCAGACCGCGCGCTCGAACGAGCAGAGCGCGACCCGGGCCAGGCCGTCGGGGGCCTCCAGGACGTTGCGGGCCTTGCGTGAGGTGCGCTGCATCGTCACCCGGGCCAGCGGGCCGCCCTCGTCGGAGCCGGCGTCGTCCCAGGTGAACCCGACCGGGACGAGGTGGGCGGTGCCGTCGGCCCGCGGGGTGGTCAGCGTGGCGAGGCGCCGCACGGTGACGAACTCCAGGGCGGCGGGGGGCAGGGGCTTCACGCGTCGTAGAAGGTCAGGTCGGCGCCGGAGAAGACCCGCGTGCCGCGGCGCCCGGCCATGACCTCGTCGATGTCGGTCAGCGCGCCGATCACGACGTCGCCGCCGGCCTCCCCCGCGAAGCGGGCCGCGGCCTCGACCTTCGGGCCCATCGAGCCGGCGGCGAGCTCGAGCCCGCCGAGCTCCTCCGGCGAGATGGTCCTGATGGCCCGCTGCACGTCCGTGCCCCAGCCCAGGTACACCGCGTCGACGTCGGTGAGCAGGAGCAGCCGGTCCGCTCCGATGTCACGGGCCAGGACCGCAGAGGCGCGGTCCTTGTCGACCACGGCCTCCGTCCCCGTCATCTGGCGCTCCTCCTCGTCGAGGAAGACCGGGACGCCCCCGCCGCCGACGCACAGGACGATGAGCCCGAGATCGAGGAGCGTGCTGATCGTGCCTGACTGCCGGATGAGCTGCGGTTCCGGCGACGGCACCACGCGTCGCCACCACTCGCCGTCCGGGGCGACGTCCCACCCGTGCTGGTCCGCGAGGCGCCTCGCGTCGACCTCGGCGTAGACCGGCCCGACGAACTTCTGCGGGTTGGCGAAGGCGGGGTCGTCGGGGCTCACCACGGTCGTGGTGAGGATCGTGGCCATCTCCTTGCGCAGCTGGATCGCGTTCATCAGCTCCTGACCGACGACGTACCCGAGCATGCCCTGGGTCTGAGCGCCGAGGATGTCCAGCGGATACGCGGGCACGTCCTCATAGGCCAGGTTCTGCAGGGCCAGCAGCCCGATCTGCGGGCCGTTGCCGTGGGTCAGGACCAGCTGGTGGTCCATGGCCACGGTGGCCAGGGTCTTCATGGAGCCCCGGACGTTCTGGCGCAGGGTGGCGGCGTCCGCCTTCTCTCCGCGACGGGTCAGCGCGTTCCCGCCCAGGGCGACGACGATCTTCACAGCGATTCCTCTCGAGGGGTGCTCACGGGATGGGGTGGTGCAGGCGCGGGAGAGGACCTCATGCGTCCTGGTGCTCGGGCTCCGGCTTCTCGCGGGCGAGCCTCAGCGCCCCGAAGGCGTTCTCGTTGCTGGCCAGGTCCCCGACGAGGCCGAAGACGGCACCGACGACGAGGGAAGCGGCCAGCAGCTGCCAGTCACCGTCGATGGCGAAGTAGCTGTAGACCCCGACGAAGGTGCCGGGGATGAAGGACAGCCACTTGAACCTTCCGGCGAGGATCACCACGGTCACGATGGCGCCCACCGCGAGGGCCGGACCTGCCGAGACGCCGAGGAGGTCGCCCAGCTGGCCCATCCCCCATCCGCAGAGCACCCCGAAGAGGCTGGTGGCCCAGGTGAGCCCCAGCGCCCCGACGCCGTGCTTGCCGGAGGCGAAGTAGGCCGTGAACCCGGCGAAACCAGCCCAGATGGACAGGCCGAGCAGCGGTGCGACCCCCGTCCAGAGACCGCTGAAGAATCCGAGGACGATCGCCGTGAAGAGCCAGATGGGCATGATCACCACTCCTTGAGATCGAGCATGGTGTGAAGGGCGTCGAGGACACCGACCGTCATGTCGGTGCCCGAGGTGGACCCGAGGGCGAGCAGGGCCTCGAGCGAGGTGCCGAGCCGAGCGGCGTCACCGTCCAGCGCCGCATGGACGACGACGCTCAGCTCCTGCCGGGCCCGTCCGCGGCTGGCGGCCAGCACCGCGGCAGCCGAGATCGCGTTGGTCATCGACGGCGCGGTCTCCGCCGCGACGCGGGCCAGCTCGCCGACCCGGCTGGCGGTCCCCTCGTTCGCCAGGTGCGCGGTGAGGAAACCGACGAGGTAGTCGTCCCCCGAGGGGGTCAGTCCGACCCCCAGCCCGAGCAGGGAGGCGCAGAGCTCCTCGCTGTCCTGGCGAGCCCAGCCGTGACGACGCCGGCGGGCCACCGACCGGCCTGCCTCGAGGCGCCGGTGCAGCTCGTGGGCGAAGGGTGAGACCGTCTCGTCAGGGAAGAAGCTTCCCTTGCGACCGCACGCCCTCAGCCGTTCGTCGAGAGCGGTGACGCCGTCCCGCAGCGCCTCCGCACCGACGGGCCGTGCGAGGACCACGGACGAGGTGGTGACCGCTCCCCGCATCGAGATGGTCACGGCGTCGCCGAGCGTGAGCCCGTCCGTGGCCCAGCACACCCCTGCTCCCGGCTGGAGACCGAGGTCGTCGAGACGGGCCGCCGAGCAGACCAGGGTGGACGGGGCCGACGTCGAGCCGCTGCAGGCGAGCGTCAACATCACCTCGTGGGTCGAGACGATGTTGACGGTGCGTCGGAAGACGCTGTGGACGCGCCACCGCGTCGTCGACGCCTCCCTCGCGATCTCGGTGAGGAAGGCGTCGTCGACGCCGAGGCCCCGGGTCGTCCCCGGTCGAGGCCGCGAGCGAGGCCGCGGTCTCGAGGGGGCCGAGGACGACCCGGTCACGGCGTCAGTCGCTCGTCACGGCGTCGGCCAGGGCGATGATCGCGGACTCGAAGCACTCGAAGGGAGGGTTCACGAGGCCCGCACCGATCATCCCGATCCCGGCGTCCTTGTGCGCGATGGCCGTGTTGATGAGCGGCAGCATCCCGGTCTCCACCACCTTCCGCGCATCGATCCCGGTGGCGAGGCCACGGAAGTCGAGGATGGGGATGGTGATGTTGGGGTTGGTCGTCGTCGTGATCTCCAGCATGTCCTTGGTGGCGTCGAGCGCGCTGTCCACGGTGCCGCCGATGAGCGGCACGATGGCGGGCGCCGCCGCCATCGCGAAGCCGCCGATCCCGAAGGTCTCGGTGATGGCGCTGTCGCCGATGTCCAGCCCGGAGTCCTCGGGCTTGAACCCGGCCATCATGGGGCCGACGACCACCTGGGCGGGCCCGGTGAACCAGCGGAACCCTTCCCAGTTGCTCAACCGGATGCCGAACTCGTACCCGTTGCGGGTCATGGTGGTGACGATGCTCGAGTTCTTGACCCCGTGGCCGGCGTCGAGGGCGTTCTTGGCGACGGCCATCCAGGTCGGCCCGGAGAAGTAGTCGCTGCTCTCGATGAACGCGAAGACGTCTTTCTTCTGCTCGTTCGTGAAGTCCGTCATCACCAGGTGCGAGGCGAGCTTCTGCATCAGCAGCAGGGTCCCGGAGATGTTCCGGTTGTGGTCCTCGTCGCCCATCTGGATGGCCTGCGCCAGGAGCATGCGCAGGTCGATCTCGCCGGCGATCTTCATGGCCTCGCTGAGCATCGGGCCGAAGACGTCACGCATCCACACCAGACGGTCGATGACGGACTGGTCGTTCGCGCCCATCCGCAGGATCTTCGCGAGCTGCTCGGACAGGTTGGTGTACGAGACGTTGCCGTAGGTCTTGTTCTTGACGACGTGCATGTACATCGACGCCGAGGTGATCCCGGCCATGGAGCCGACGCAGTCGTGCTCGTGGCACGGCGAGAAGGTGATCTTGCCCGACGCGGCCAGCTCGGTGGCCGCCTCGATCGTGTCGGCGAGGCCCTCGAAGACCAGGGCGCCGGTGATGGCGCCCTTCATGGCTCCCGCCATGTTCTCCCAGGCGACGGGCGGGCCGGCGTGAAGGATCGTCTCCTTCGTCATCCCCGGGACCACGTCGATGGCCTTCTCGTAGCCGACCAGCACAGGG
This sequence comes from Actinomycetales bacterium, assembly GCA_038243415.1. GTDB lineage: Bacteria > Actinomycetota > Actinomycetes > Actinomycetales > Quadrisphaeraceae > CADCUY01. The sequence goes on from JBBSRD010000002.1 coordinate 32,827, forward strand.
TGGGAGCTGATGATCCGCTCGACGACCTCCTGGTTGGCGGCGTCGATCTTCGCAGCGATGTCGGGCCGGCTCAGGGTGTCCATCGCGGCCTCGAGCTCAGGGCTCACGGCGCGCGGCGGCGTCCAGGCGACCTGGGCCACCGAGACGCCCTGGGCCTCCAGGTCGTCCTTGAACGAGGTCGCCCCCACGTTGACGACCTTGAGGGTGGAGTCGAAGAGAGTGGTCGACATAGGTTCAGTTCCTTCCTTCACGCACGTAGGCGGCGCCCAGGGCGCCGAGCTCGATGACGTCGGACACGGTGCGGACGCCGGCCTGGTGCAGCTGCTCGGTCTGCCTGGCCTTGTTCTGGGAGTCACCGTCGGTGCCCAGCACGTACCCGATGATCTCGAGCGGTCGCTGCGCCTCGTCGGCGGTGGCCTTGGCCTTCTCGATGGCGTCGAGCATGGCGCCGACCGGGTCGGGGTTGGAGCCGAAGCCGAGCTCGAAGTCCAGCAGGATCACGGCCACCTCGGGGTCGGCCGCCTCCTCGACCAGGCGCGCGGCACGCACGGTGGGGTCGATCATCGGGTGCGGGCGTCCCTGCGTGTACTCGTCGGAGCCGAAGTCGACCACGGAGTGGGCCCGGCTCTTCCCGTTGGGCTCGAGCCGGGTCGACGGGTCGCCGGCGACGTTGGAGTGCACGTCGTCGAGCTCGGCCACCAGCTGGTAGAACACCTCGTCGTTCACGGTGCCGCCGCAGAACAGCCCGCGGACGTAGCGCTGCCCGGAGGTGAAGGACTCCCGCACCGACGCGACGTCGTGGCCGGTGAGGTCGACCTCGGAGCCGCCGTCGAGCGTGGTGCCGTCCAGCGCGACCGCCGTGCGGGCGGCGTCGCGGCTGGTGCTGACGACGGTGACGCCGTCCTGCTCGAGGGGTCCCGTGGAGCCGCTGGGCCCGATGAAGCAGGCGACGACAGGCTTGCCGGCCCTTGCGGCCCGCTCGAGGATCGCGTCCTTCACGGACCGGGCGGGCGGCTTGGAGAGCACCACGATGACGTCGGTGCCCTCGTCGGCGGCCAGCACGTCCAGGCCGTCGAGCATCATGATCCCGCCGACGTCGGCGGAGAGGTCGCGGCCGCCGACGCCGATGAGCTGGCTGATGCCCCCACCGAGCGCGTCGATCTGGACGCTGACCTCCTGGGCCCCGGTGCCCGACGCCGCGACGACGCCGATCCGGCCACGCCGGACGGCGTTGGCGAAGCACAGGCCCTTGCCGTTGATGATCGCCGTCCCGCAGTCGGGGCCCATGACGAGCAGCCCCTTGTCGTGGGCGGTCTTCTTGAGCTCGATCTCGTCCTCGAGGGAGACGTTGTCGCTGAAGATCATCACGTGCTTGTCGCGCTGGAGCGCGCTCTTGGCCTCGCGCGCGGCGTGCTCGCCGGGCACGGAGATGACCACGAGGGTCGAGTCCTCGTCCTCGCGCAGCGCCTGGCTCAGCGAGCGGAACGAGGCGTTCGCGCCCGTCCCGGCGCCGGGGCCGGTGGCGCGGAGCGCGTCGATCGCGGCGAAGACCTCGTCGGCGTCCTGCCCGTCGGCGAGGTCCACGACGGTGATGAGGTCGCTCCTGCCGGCACCCTGCACCTCTGGCGTCATGAGGCCGACGCTCTCGATGACCTGCTTGTTCATGTCGGTGCCCATGCCGACCATGGCCTGGTTGACGCCGTCGACATCATTTGCTCTCGTCGACAGGGCCATCAAGGACATCGAGTCCACGTAGGTGTTCTCGCTGATTCGGGCTGCGACCGTCATTTTTGACCAAGCTTTCATCGGGACCGAGAGGGTGTCGGACAAAGGTAATTCGTCGTCCGTCCTACCGTCAAGGGACCTTGGGCCCAGGGCCACGGGGTAAACATCTCCGTGACCGGCAGTGCCATCCCCGAAGTCCCGCACTCGTTCTCGTCCGGGCTGGCCCTCCCGGTGCTCGCGGCCCCGGAGGCGGTGGCCGTCATGGCGACGACGAGGCTCGTCGACGGGCTTGCGCTTGACGCAGGGTCAACCGGCAGCGTGTGGTCCACGCCGGAACGGTTCCGGCGTGGAGGGGGCGGCAGCGGTGGAGCAGAGCACGTGGACGACCGTGGAGGTCGCCCGGATGACGGGTCTGACCTCGCGGACGCTGCGCCACTACGACGCCATCGGCCTCGTGCGCCCGGCGTCCACCGGTCACGGCGGCCTGCGGCACTACGGCAGCGAGGAGCTGCTCGTGCTGCAGGAGGTGCTCGTGCTGCGCGAGCTCGGGCTCCGGCTCGACGTCGTGGCGCGCGTGCTGTCCGGTGAGCACGATCGCGTCGCGGCACTGAAGGGCCACGAGGCCGTGCTGCGCGAGGAGTCCGCCCGCACGGGGCGCCTCGCCGACACCGTCGCCCGCACCCTCGTCCACCTCGAAGGAGCGACCACCATGTCCGGAGACGACAGGGCCACGATGTTCGACGGCGCCCGGCTCGACGCCGACCGCGCCGCGTACGAGGAGCGGCTCGCCGCCGAGCACGGCGACGGCGTGCGGGCGGCGTTCCGCCAGTCGGAGGAGCGCACGGCCGGCTGGGGCCGGGAGCAGTACGAGGCCGCCGCGGCGCAGTGGGACGCGCTGGCGGCGCGGTTCGTCGCGCTGCTGCGCGCGGGCGAGAGAGCCGACGGCCAGGGCGCCCAGGCGCTGACCGCGGAGCACTTCGCGTCCGTGGCGCGGTTCTGGACCCCCCACCGCGTCAGCTACACCGGCCTCGCGCAGACCTACGTCGACGACCCGGCGTTCCGCGCGACCCACGACGCCAGGGACCCGGCGCTCGCGGAGTACCTCCGGGACGCCATGACGGTCTACGCGGAGCGGGTCCTGGCCTGATCCGGCCCGCCTGCCCGACGGCCTCGCGGTCGTCGGGCAGGGTCCGGGTGGCACGCTTGCCCGGTGTCAGCAGCGACGTCCGACGCCCGACCCGCACCAGGCCCTGCCCCCTCCGGCGCGCTCTTGCGGCTCACCCGCTCCGGCTATGCCTCCAGGGAGGTCCAGGAGCTGGTCGCCGAGGTTCAGGCCGAGTACACCGTCCGCTACGGCGGTCCGGACGAGTCACCGGTGGACGCTGGTGAGTTCGAGCCGCCCTCGGGGGCGTGCCTCCTGGCCCACGCCGGCGAGGACCTGGTGGGGATGGTGGCGCTGCGCTCCCACGGCGGCGACGACGACGCCTCGTCCGGCGCAGGCCTGCCGAGCGCAGAGATGAAGCGCCTCTACGTCCGGGCGGCCCACCGCCGGCGCGGCCACGCGCGGTCGATCCTCGCGCTGGCCGAGCAGGAGGCGCTGGCGCTCGGCTACCGGCGGCTCGTCCTCGAGACCGGGACCGAGCAGCCCGAGGCCATGGCCCTGTACGCCGCTGAGGGCTACCACCCGATCCCTGGGTTCGGTCACTACGCCGGGGCCCCGCTCAGCCAGTGCTTCGCCAAGGTGCTCACCGCCCGCTGAGCCGACCGGCTCGACGAGCGGGCCACGGTCCGGGCGCAGCGCGGGCGGGCGCGCCGCCCCGCGCGGGGGGGGGCGCCGCCCCCCGCGGGGGGGCCCGGCCC
>JBBSRD010000003.1:0-33087 GCA_038243415.1 Actinomycetales bacterium
CCGGCCAGCACACCCTCGCCGCGGGCCTGGCCACCTCGGGCAGCATCACCGGGTGGCTCGCCGACCTGTTCGGCGGGGTGAGCTTCGCCGACCTCGTCGAGGAGGCCGCAGCGGTCCCCGTGGGCTCCGACGGTCTGGTGGTGCTCCCGTACTTCGCGGGGGAACGGACGCCGATCTTCGACCCGCAGGCCCGCGGCGTGATCGCCGGGCTCACCCTGCGCCACCGGCGGGGCCACCTGTACCGCGCGGTCTACGAGGGCATCGCCTTCGGGATCCGCCACGTCCTGGAGCTCTTCGAGCACGACGTGGAGCCGCCCCGCCGGCTCGTCGCCGTGGGCGGCGGGACCCAGGGTGGCCTGTGGACCCAGATCGTGTCCGACGTGACGGGCCGGGAGCAGGTGGTCTGCGAGACGACGATCGGGGCCAGCTACGGGGACGCGCTGCTGGCAGCCATCGCGGTCGGGCTGGTCCCGCCGGACACCGACTGGGCCCGGACCGCGACGGTGGTGGTGCCCGACCCGGACCGCCGGGACCTCTACGACGAGCTGTACGCCGTCTACCGGGAACTCTACCCCGCCACGAAGGACCCGGTCCACCGCCTCGCGGAGATCCAGGAGCGGTAGCCGACGGCCCTGACGGAGCGGGCACGACGAGGCGGCGCGCTCAGCCGGCCGCGGCGGCGACCTTCGCCGCTGCGGCGACCGTCTCGCTGAGGACGGCGTCGAGGAGGGAGGCGGCCCACTCGAGCACCTCGCCGTCGCGCAGCGGTCGCCCGCCGACGCGGGCGGTGCTGGGCTTGGGCACGAGGACCGAGCGCAGCGCCGGCTTGACCAGCGAGCCGGGGTACAGCCGCTGGAGGCGCAGCACCTGGCTCTCACGCAGGTCGATGGGGGCGAAGCGGACGAAGGTCCCCTGGGCCGAGGTCTCGCTCACCCCGTGGGCGCGGGCCCGTACGCGGTAGCGGGCGACGGCGAGGAGGTTCTCCACCTGGGTGCCCGGCTCGCCGTAGCGGTCCACGAGCTCGGCGCGCACACCGACCACGTCCTCCTCGGAGGCGGCCGCGGCCAGCTTGCGGTAGGCCTCCAGGCGCAGGCGCTCGTGGGGCACGTAGTCGTGCGGGAGGAGCGCGTCGACGGGGAGCTCGACCTTGACCTCGGCGACCTCCTCCGTCCTGGTGCCCCGGAAGTCGGCGACGGCCTCCCCGACGAGGCGGACGTAGAGGTCGAACCCGACGCCCTCGATGTGCCCGGACTGCTCGCCGCCGAGCAGGTTGCCGGCGCCGCGGATCTCGAGGTCCTTCATGGCGACCGCCATGCCGGCGCCGAGGTCGGTGTGCGCGGCGATGGTGGTGAGGCGGTCGTGGGCGGTCTCGGTCATGGGCTTCTGCGGCGGGTACATGAAGTAGGCGTAGGCCCGCTCGCGCCCCCGGCCCACCCGGCCGCGCAGCTGGTGGAGCTGGCTGAGCCCGAGGAGGTCGGCCCGCTCCAGGATCAGGGTGTTGGCGTTGGAGATGTCCAGGCCGGTCTCGACGATGGTGGTGCACACCAGCACGTCGGCGCGCTTCTCCCAGAAGTCCACGAGCACCTCTTCGAGGCGGTGCTCGGGCATCTTGCCGTGGGCGGTGGCGATGCGGGCCTCGGGCACGAGCTCGCGCAGGCGGGCGGCGGCCCGGTCGATGGACTCCACCCGGTTGTGGACGTAGAAGACCTGCCCCTCGCGCAGGAGCTCGCGCCGGATGGAGGCCGCGACCTGCTTCTCGTCGTAGGCGCCGACGTAGGTGAGCACCGGGTGGCGCTCCTCCGGCGGGGTGGCCAGCGTCGACATCTCGCGGATGCCGGTGACGGCCATCTCCAGGGTGCGCGGGATGGGGGTGGCGGACATCGCGAGGACGTCGACGTCGGTGCGCAGCTGCTTCAGCTGCTCCTTGTGCTCGACGCCGAACCGCTGCTCCTCGTCGACGATGACCAGCCCGAGGTCCTTGAACCTCACCTCGCCGCCGAGCAGGCGGTGGGTGCCGATGACCACGTCGACGGTGCCGTCGGAGACCCCCTCCTTGGTCGCCTTGGAGTCCTTCGTGGAGGTGAAGCGCGAGAGGGCGCGCACGGTGACGGGGAAGGCGGCGAAGCGCTCGGCGAAGGTGTCGAGGTGCTGCTGGACGAGGATGGTCGTGGGCACCAGGATCGCGACCTGCTTGCCGTCCTGCACGGCCTTGAACGCCGCGCGCACCGCGATCTCGGTCTTGCCGTAGCCGACGTCGCCGCAGATGAGGCGGTCCATGGGCACGGTGCGCTCCATGTCGGCCTTGACCTCGTCGATGGTCACGAGCTGGTCGGGGGTCTCGACGAAGGGGAAGGCGTCCTCGAGCTCGCGCTGCCACGGGGTGTCGGGGGCGAAGGCGTGACCGGTGGTGGCCATGCGGGCGGAGTAGAGCTTGATGAGCTCGGCCGCGATCTCCTTGATGGCCCGGCGCGCCCTCGCCTTGGTCTTGCCCCAGTCCGAGCCGCCCATCTTGTTCAGGCTCGGGGACTCCCCGCCGACGTAGCGCGTGACCTGGTCGAGGGTGTCGGTGGGCACGAACAGCCGGTCGCCCGGCTGGCCCCGCTTGCTCGGCGCGTACTCCAGGACGAGGTACTCGCGGTTGGCGCCGGCGATCTGGCGCTGGACCATCTCGACGTAGCGCCCGACGCCGTGGGCCTCGTGGACCACGTGGTCGCCCGGCACCAGCTGCAGCGGGTCGACGACGTTCTTGCGCCGCGAGGGCATCGTGCGCATGTCCTTGGTGGACGACGGGCCGGCGCGGCCCAGCACGTCGGCCTCGGAGAGCAGCGCGAAGCGGTGCGGTTCTGCGACGAAGCCGGTGCCCAGCGTCGCCTGGGTCACCGCGACCACGGCCTCGGGCGGGAGCTCGTCGAGGGACTCCACGAGGCGGGCGGGCACGTCGTGCTCGGCGAGCACCTCCGAGAGGCGCCGGGCGGACCCGGGACCCTCGCCGGTGACCACCAGGCGCCAGCCGAGGCGCGCGAGGCGCTTGAGCTCGGCGAGCGCGGCCTCGGCGCCGGCACCGGACTCCCCGCCGTAGCGGTCCACCTCGCGGGCCCCGAGGGTCAGGACCACCGCGTCCTCGGCGCCGTCGTAGGACGCGGTCTCGGTGTCGACGGCGAACGCGGACAGCGACCACCACGGGCGCGAGGTGGTCAGCGCGTGCCCGCGGGTGGCAGCGAACGAGGCGTAGGAGGAGCGGTCCAGACCGAGGTCGACGGGGATCTTGCCGCCGGCGGCCGCCGAGGACCACGCGGCGTCGAGGAACTCCTGGGAGGTGGCGACGAGGTCGTGGGCCCGCGAGCGCACCCGCTCGGGGTCGACGAGGACCACGTGGGTGCCCGGCGGCATCGCGTCGAGCATGGGCTCCATGTCGTCGACCAGGGCCGGCGAGAGCGACTCCATGCCCTCCACCGCGATGCCGGCGGCGATCTTGTCGAGCATCTCCACCGCGCCCGGCAGGGCCTCCTTCAGGGACGCGGCGCGGTCGCGGACCGCATCGGTCAGCAGCAGCTCGCGGCACGGCGGGGCCCACAGGCCCGCCTCGACGACGTCGAGGCTGCGCTGGTCGGCCACGGCGAAGGCGCGGATCTCCTCGACCTCGTCGCCGAAGAGCTCCACGCGCAGGGGGTGGTCGGCCGTGGGGGGGAAGACGTCGAGGATGCCGCCGCGGACCGCGAAGTCGCCGCGGCGCTCCACCATGTCCACGCGGGAGTAGGCGGCGGCCACCAGCGCGTCGACGACCTCCTCGAGGTCCACCTGCTGGCCGGCCCTCAGGGACACGGGCACGAGGTCGCCGAGGCCCTTGACCAGCGGCTGGAGCACCGCGCGGACGGGGGCGACGACCACGCGGACCGGCCCGTCCTCGGCGCCGAGCTCCCCGGGGTGGCTCAGGCGGCGCAGCACCGCGAGCCGGCGCCCCACGGTGTCGGAGCGCGGGGAGAGCCGCTCGTGCGGGAGGGTCTCCCAGGAGGGGAACTCCACGACCGAGGTGGGCTCGAGGTAGCAGCGCAGCGCAGCGGCGAGGTCCTCGGCCTGGCGCCCGGTCGCGGTGACGGCCAGGACGGGGCGCCCTGCGTCGTCCGCGCCGCCGCCGGCCAGGGCGGCGATCACGGCCGGCCGGGCGCCGCCGGGGGTGGCCAGGTCCAGCAGGGGGACGTCCCCGGAGCGGGCCGCAGCCACGATGCGGGTGATCGCGGGATCGGAGCGAAGGGCGGACAGGACTCCGGTCAGCGGCACGGTCGACAAGGGTAGGCCCGGAGCACGACGACGGCGGCGCGGTGGGACGGGAGACACGGCTGGACCCCTCGCGGTCCACCCGTACCGCTGACCGGCATGACCGACGTGACTCCCGAAGAGCTGGTCGACCGCGCCGACGACGCTGCCCGCACGTCGATCCGGAGAGGCTCGAGGCTGACCTCGACGCGGTGATCGATCCGTCGCTGCGATGAGCGCGCCGAGCGACAGACACACCTCCAGGGCGCCGAGGCCGACTCCGAGCCGTTCCCCTTCGACGCGGACGCGGCCCGCGCCTTCGCGGGACCGGCCGCCGCGCTGCGCCGAGACGGGCCCGAGAGGGCCGCGCACTCCTACGACGCGCTCATCGCAGCGCCCGCGTCGTCCCGGGGCCTGGCGGTCCACACGGGCGACCCCGACGGCTTCCGGGGCATCGAGGGCCTCGGGGTGGTCGAGGTCCCCCACCCCGGCCGACGAGCGGCCGGGGTGTTGACACAGACGATGCGTGCCGGTCCCGGGCGGCGTGCTCGTCGAGGGTGCAGCGGTCGCGTCAGTGCCCACGGGACCGGGGACGGGCCACAGGGCTGATGGCGCGCGGGGCGAGGAGGACGTCCGGTGGTCACGTCTCCGGACCGCGAGGGCGATCCGGGCCAGCCGCAGCGACAGCGACAGCGGTGATGACAGCGTCAGTCGTCGACCGCCGAGGCATGCTCCGGTGCAGCGCCGCCCCGCACGATGGACAGGCCGCGCCGGCCGGTCTCGTTGAGCTGGCTCTCGCTGAAACGGTGGCTCCAGGCCACCTCGTAGTCTTCCTTCGGGAAGTCTGTCGGGCTCTCGCCGCGCCGGAACCGCTCAGCGACGTCACGGGCGTAGGCGGCGTTCTTGGCGCACATCGGGGCGGCGGGGATGTAGATCACGTTGCCCCAGCCCTGCTGGTCCTGCACGGAGGCGACGCCGTGGACGAGGTCGGAGTGCCACCAGACGGAGTCGCCCGGCTGCACGGTGGGGATCCCCACCTGCGCCTTGGACAGGAGCGGGTGCCACGTCTCGCTCAGGCCGAGCGCCCTGCCCTGCTCAGCGCCGCAGAGGGAGTCCTCGGGGACGTCGTCGAGCAGCGGCCGCACGAGCATGTAGGTCATCGCCTCGGGGATCGGCACGGTCCACAGCACGCCCTGGTCGTGGCGCATCTCGGACATGGCGAGCCAGCCCTGAAAGCTGCGGAAGACGCTGCACATCGTCGAGGACGGGTACTCGTCGACCTCGGTGCGGTAGGCGGCGTCCCAGGCGTCGTAGGCATCGACGTCACCGTTCCAGACGGGCGCGAACACCTGCTGGTAGGCCGGGCTGAGCCATCGCTCGACCGAGCCCGAGTCGGTGTGCCCACCCAGGCCGGACGAGCTGGCCCCCGGTGGGCGCCGGCGGAGGCGGTCGGGGTACATCGAGTCCTGGTCCGGATCGAACCAGGTCACCCCGCCCGACTCGCTCTTCCACATCGAGTTCAAGAAGCTCTGCACCTGGGCGGTGTTCTCGTGCTGGCGCGCCTCCATCTGCGCGGTGGACCAGTAGATGGGGTAGATCTCGGGCTTGGAGGCCTCGAGGTTGCCGAAGAAGTTGTCCGCGGGACCCCGGTAGGACGACATGAAGTCGTTGCCGTCGAGGTACTCCACCAGGGACTGGTCCCAGCCCGTGGCGACGTCCGCCGGCACCTGGCCACGGACGATCGCGCAGCCCCGGCGATGGATGAGGTCCACGGTCTCCTGCGGCACGGTGCCGGCGGCGATGTCGGAGAACGCGACGATCGGCCACACCTCCTCACCGCGCTCCTTCAGGTCGACGATCTCGTCCACGTACGGCTTCAGGCGCTCCTCCACGCGGGCGAAGACCGCGTCGACGTCGCCCATCCGGGCGCGCAGCGTGCGCTTGAGAGCGCGGATGGCGGCCGGGTAGTCGGCGGGCGGCTCGGTCCAGCTGGTCTGCTCTGACACTGCTTCAGTCTCCTCGGGCGGCGGCGAGTGTTTCAGTAATGTAGTATTACTGATTGATGGGAGATTACGAGAGGAGCGTCGCGGTGTCAAGACCTCACGACGGCACGCACGATCTGGAGCCCCCACGCCCGGGCGTGCTCGCCTCCTTGACCGACCAGCACTTCCTCGAGGCCGTCCGCCGAGCGCCCGCGCCGGTCTCCCGCGCGGAGATCGCCCAGGAGACCGGTCTGTCGAAGCCGGCCGTCTCCAGCGCTGCGTCCCGCCTGCTCGAGCGCGGGGTCATCGAGCAGGTCGGGACCCGGGGCGGGCGCCGTGGCGGGGTGGCGACCCTGCTGCAGGTCCGTGCCGGCCACGGGCACTCCCTGGCCGTCGCCGTGCAGCCTGACGCGATACGCCTGGTAGCGCGGGACCTCGTCGGCTCCACGCTCGTGTCCGCGGTCACCGAGCTCGAGGACGGTGCGGTGCGGGAAGAGGTCCGTAGCACCGTGCAGCGGGGGGTGGATGACGTCGAGCGGCGCGTGGGCACTCCCCTTCGCGCGGTCGCGGTCTCGCTCGCTGCGCCCGTCGACGCCCGTACCGACCGGGTGGTCGAGCTGGAGAGGGCAGCCTTCCGCGCCGGCCACCTCGACCTGCACCGCGACCTCCAGGTGGAGAACCTGGGCCGGCTCGTCGTCGACAACGACGTCAGCTGGGCCACCCTCGCCGAGCACCGGGGCGGCGCCGCGAGAGGCGTCGAGGACTTCGTCTACGTCTACTGTGGTGCGGGCATCGGCGCCGCCCTGTTCCTCGACGGGCGCCTGCACCGAGGGCGCGGGGGGCTCGGAGGCGAGATCGGCTACCTGCGCGCCTCGCCCACGCAGGACCTGACCGAGGCGATCGCCGCCATCGGGACCCGCTCTGTCGACGGGTACGGGCTGGACGTGGCGGCGGTCGACAGGCTCTTCATGGAGCCCGACCGCGGCGATGATGCCCGTGTCGTGGTCGACCTCGTCGCCGCAGCGGTCGTCAGCCTGACCATCGTGGTCAACCCGTCAGCGATCCTGCTGGCCGGGCCCTGGGCACGCCACGCCAAGTTGCGGGCGGGGCTCGAGAGCTCGGTACGAGCCCACTGCCTCGACCACCCGACGGTCTCCCTCGCGAGCTTCGACCCGCTGCGAGGGGCGAGCGACGCGGCGCACCACCTCGCGTGCCAGCAGGCGGGGCTCCCCGTCAGCGAGGACGCGGCATGACGCCCCGAGCTCCCGCTCCGGGAGGCGACCCGGCTGACGCCGCCTGGTCGAAGGAGATCGACCTCGCGCTGCCGTTCACCAGCCAGTTCGTCGTCAGCGGCAACATCCACGACCTGCAGCGCGTGCCCACGGGCCGCGGTGAGCCCGCCTACGTCGGGACGGTCGACCTGCTCATGGACCGCCTCGCCGGGTGGGGCTACGACCTGGTCTACCGCTACGACCCGGTCGACGGCATCACCCTGGCGCGCCGGCACCCGGACGTCGACGGTGGCGAGCTGTTCTCCGAGAGCCACCTGGGGCGAGCCACGACCGCCACGCCGGGGCGGCTGGCCGACCTCATCAAGCTCGCGACGGGACAGGACCGCCTCGGGGTCGCCGTCCTCGTCGACTTCGCGGGTCACTTCTGGCGCGAGGAGGCCACCGCGCCGGCCGAGGTGCGCAGCCTGCTGAACACCAGCCAGCGGCTCACGCGCTCTCCCGCCGCTGGCGTCCATCACGACGACCGCGGCGTCCCGGTGCTCAACGCCGTCTTCTGGTTGGTCGATGATGCCTCCTCGGCGCCAGCGTGGCTGGTGCGGGCCGACAGCACCCGCGTCATCAGCGTCCCCGTGCCACAGCTCGGTGCTCGTCGCCGCGTCGCCCAGGACCTCGCCCCCCGCCTGCCCGGGTACGACCGCTTGGACGTCGCGCAGCGAGCGGCCGTCGTCGACGCCCTGGCCGAATCCACCCAGGGCATGACGGCACGCAGGATGAGGAGCGTCGCCACCCTCGCCCTGGACCAGGGCATCGCAGCCGAGCACGTCGACGAGGCGGTCCGCAGCTACCGGGCGGGCGTCCTCGAGAGCCCCTGGCAAGACCCGGCGCTGCTGGACCGGATCGGCCGTGCTGAGGGGATCGTGAGCAACCGCGTCCTCGGGCAGGACCACGCGGTCGCTCGCTCCCTCGACGTCCTCCTCCGCTCGGCCATGGGCCTGACGGGTGCGCAGGCGCGCAGCCGCTCCGGGAGGCCGCAGGGCGTCCTCTTCTTCGCCGGGCCCACCGGGGTGGGAAAGACCGAGCTCGCCAAGGCGTTGGCGGAGGTGCTCTTCGGCGCCGAGGACGCCTACACGCGCTTCGACATGAGTGAGTTCTCCGCCGAGCACAGCGAAGCGCGCCTCATCGGGGCGCCGCCGGGCTACGTCGGGCATGGCTCCGGCGGTGAGCTGACGAACGCGGTGCGGCAGAAGCCGTTCTCCATCCTTCTCTTCGACGAGATCGAGAAGGCGCACCCGCGCATCCTCGACAAGTTCCTGCAGATCCTCGAGGACGGCCGGCTGACCGACGGCAGCGGTGACACCGCCTATTTCAGCGAGACGGTGATCATCTTCACCTCGAACCTGGGCACCGCGCAGCTCGATGACCACGGGAAAGCGGCCGGCGCCGAGGCGACCATCCTCGCCACCATCCAGAAGCACTTCATCACCGAGCTGCAGCGCCCTGAGCTGCTCAACCGCATCGGCGACAACATCATCGTCTTCGCCCCGATCACCGGCGACGTCGGCCGCCGGCTCGTGGGCCGACACCTGAGGTCGATCGTGGACCTCCTTCACCGGCGGCGCGGCTGCGAGCTCGTCATCGACCCGGCCGTGGCCCGTCAGGTCGAGACCGAGGCGCTCCGCAACCTCGCCTTCGGAGGCCGAGGCATCAGCTCAGCGGTCGAGTCCACCTTCGTGAACCCGCTGGCCCGGGCGTTGTTCGACCTCGGGGCGAGCACCGGGCCGGTGGTCGCCCGCGACCTGAGGCGAGCAGACCGCGGCTGGGAGCTGTTCCTGCAGGCGACGCCACCTCCGGCCCACGGCCGCGAGCAGGTACAGCTCGCGGGCGGTCAGGCCAGACCCTCTGACCGCGGGTAGCGGCACGACCTCTGGAACGCACCGACCGGCGACACCACGTCAGCAGCACCCGTGACGCAGGGACCGGTCCCCCTTCCCAGGGCTCGGCGCATCGAACCCGCGTGGTCGAGCACCGCGTCGGACAGCACGGCGCGGACGGGGCCGTGGTGGCCGCCGCCCGCGCCGGTCAGAGGTGGTGCTGGTGGTCGCCGGGCGCTCAGCTGTTGGCGCAGGCGATCGGCCCGCGCACCGGGTCCTCCTCGTAGACCTCGCAGAGGTTCTCCTGGGTCACCAGGGTCGGCGAGAGGAACTGCGTCGGAAGCTTCTTCGAGCCGTTGTCCGACTCACCGTTCGTCTTCGGCGTCTCACCCTTCGACAGGGCCTCCACCATCTTCACCGACGCGTCCACCTGCTCGACGGTGGGCTTGTTGACGGTGCTGTACTGCACGCCCTCCGCGATGAGCTTGATGCTCTCCGGGTCGGAGTCCTGGCCGGTCATCGGCGGGACTTCCTTGCCGGCGTTGCGGATGGAGGTGATGAGCCCGCGCGCGATGGTGTCGTTGGGGGACAGCACACCATCGAGGGTGGCGCCGGAGTAGTTGGCGGTGAGGATCGCGTCCATCCGCTTCTGCGCGGTCTCCGGCTTCCAGCCCTGGGTCGCGACCTGCTGGAAGCTCGTCTGCCCCGACTGGACCACGAGGGTCCCGTCGTCGATCTTCGGCTGCAGCTCCTCCATGGCGCTCTCGTAGAAGATCTTCGCGTTGTTGTCGTCAGGGGACCCGGCGAACAGCTCGACGTTGTAGGGCGCCGGGTGGCCCGCCTTCGCCTCGAGACCCTCCAGCAGGCTCTGCCCCTGCAGCTTGCCGACCTCCTGCGGCTGGAACGTCACGAGGTAGTCGACGTCCTTGGTATCGGTGATCATGCGGTCGTAGGAGATGACCGGGATCCCCTGCGACGCGGCCTGCGACAGCTGGCTGGCCAGCTGGGCGCTGTCGATCGGACCCACGATGAGCGCCTTGGCATCGCGCGTGATCAGGGCGTTGATCTGGTTCTGCTGCTCGGACACGCCGCCGTTGGCGAACTGCACCTGGTTCTTGAAACCCAGCTCGTCAAGCTTCTGCGGGAACAGGCTCTGGGCGTCCTCCCAGTTCTGGCTGGTCTTCTGTGGGAGGGAGACGCCGATGAAGCTGTCGGCGGCGAAACCCTTCTCCGCACTGCTGTCGCTGGGGCTCGCCCCACCTTCGGAGCCGGCGCGCTGGCTGCATCCGGACGTGGCGAGGGCGAGCCCGATCGCGGCTGCCGCCGTAACGGTCACGAGCTTCCTGCGGGCGATGTTCATCATCGTCGTGGGTACCTGTTCTCTCGGTGGTGGGGCGGGGCGGGTGGGACGGTCACTGGCGGGAGGAAGACGTGTCGACGGGTGCCTCCGCGGCAGGCTGGGCGGGCTGCGTCGTGTCGACGACACCGGTCTCGCCCGTGCCGGCGCTGCGGCGCATGCCCCGCTGGACCAGCCCGATGATCGAGGGCTTGCCCTGCTTCTTGTTGTAGACGTCGAGGGCCACGGCGAGCAGGAGCACGAGGCCCTTGATGACCTGGGTGATGTCGTTCTGGACGCCGAGCAGCTGCAACCCGTTGTTGAGCACCGCGATCACCAGTCCACCGATGACGGAGGCGATGACGGTGCCGATTCCGCCGGAGACCGCCGCGCCGCCGATGAAGACGGCGGCGATGGCGTCGAGCTCCCAGCCCTGGCCGTCGTAGGCCCCGGACGAGGTGGACCGACCGACGAAGACGATGGCTGCGATCGCCGAGAGGAAACCCATGTTGGTCAGGACGAAGAAGTTCACGCGGCGGACGTTCACGCCGGTCAGCTGGGCGGCGGCGCGGTTGCCCCCGACGGCGTAGATGTGGCGCCCCAGAGGGGTGCGGGCCATGACGAACGCGTAGACGATCACGAGGACGATCAGGATGAGGCCGGGGATCGGGAAGGATCGACCGATGGGCGCCGTGGCGAACAGGTAGGTGGCCAGCAAGATGACGCCACCGATGAGAACCACCTTCAGCACGCTCGCCCACACCGGGCCGATCGGCGCTCCGAGCCGCGTGGCGTTGCGGCGTTTGCGCACCTCGAAGAAGATCAGCGCGGCGACCCCGAGCAGGCCGAGGAGCACGGTGATGTTGTTGAAGCCGGTGTTGGGCCCTACCTCGGGGACGGACGCGGTGCCGAGGTAGATGATGCCGTCGGGCACCGGGATGGTCTGCGACTTGCCCAGCACCTGGTTGAGGCCGCGGAAGAGCAGCATCCCGGCGAGGGTGACGATGAACGCCGGGATGCCCACGGCAGCCACCCAGAACCCCTGCCATGCGCCGACGCCGATGCCGACCACGAGGCCGATGAGCACCGCGAGGGCCCAGGGGACCCCGCTCTGCGTCAGCAGCGCGACGGTGACGCCGACGAAGGCGGCGACCGAGCCGACGGACAGGTCGATGTGCCCGGCGATGATGATGAGCACCATGCCCACCGCCAGGATCAGCACGTAGGCGTTGCCCTGGATGATGTTGCTGATGTTCCCCGGCGTCAGCGCCACCCCGGTCCGCACCTGGAAGAAGACCAGGAGCGCGGCCAGCGCGATCACCATCCCGAACTGGCGCAGGTTGCGGCTGAGGAGGGAGCCCACGGTGGGCTGGCTCGGCCTTGGCGCAGCGCTGCGCTCCCTGGGGGCTCCCGCGTCGCCCCCCGGACGCCTCGTCGTGGACGTGGTGCTCATCAGGCGGCCTTTCGCTGTGCGGTCATGAGGCGGAGGAGGCTCTCCTGGCTGGCTTCGCTCTTGTCGAGCACGCCGGAGATCCGCCCCTCGTTGATGGTGTAGATGCGGTCGGCCAGGCCGAGGAGCTCGGGGAGCTCGGAGGAGATGAGCATCACTCCCTTGCCCTGGGCGGCGATCCGCTGGACCACGCCGTAGATCTCGAACTTGGCACCCACGTCGATGCCGCGGGTCGGCTCGTCGAGGATGAGGAGGTCCGGCTCGGTGAAGAGCCACTTCGCGAGGACCACCTTCTGCTGGTTCCCACCGGAGAGCTCGCGCACGCCCTGCTCCACGCTGGTGGCCTTGGTGCGCAGGTCCCTGCGGTACTTCTCTGCAGCGACGAAGGATTTCGCGTCGTTGATGACCCCGCCGCGCGAGACCTTGTGCAGGGCGGCCGAGACCGTCGTCGTCTCGATCGTGTCCAGGAGGTTCATCCCGAGGGACTTGCGGTCCTCGGAGAGGTATCCGATCTTCTCCTTGATGGCCTCGCCGACGCTCTTGGGGGCGATCTCCCGGCCGTCGATGCTCATGGTGCCGGAGACGTAGGTCCCGTAGGAGCGCCCGAAGATGCTCCGCGCCAGCTCGGTGCGGCCTGCACCGACGAGCCCGGCAAAGCCGACGATCTCCCCCCGCCGGACGAAGAAGCTCTCGTCGTCGCAGACCAGCCGCTCGGGGACCTCCGGGTGGCGCACCGTCCAGTTCTTCACCTCGAAGAACGGCTCACCGATGTCGGGCGTGTACTCGGGGAAGCGGGAGTCGAGCTTTCGCCCGACCATGGCGCGGATGATGCGGTCCTCGTCGACGGCGCCCTCGCGGACGTCGATGGTCTCGATGGCGTGCCCGTCACGGATGACGGTGACCGCGTCCGCGACGCGCTCGATCTCGTTGAGCTTGTGCGAGATGATGATGCAGGTCAGCCCCTGGTCCCGGAAGTCCAGGATGAGGTCCAGCAGGTGCTGGGAGTCCTGCTCGTTGAGCGCGGCCGTCGGTTCGTCGAGGATGAGCAGCTTGGCGTTCTTGTGCAGCGCCTTGGCGATCTCGACCAGCTGCTGCTTCCCCACGCCGAGGCTCTTGATGGGGACGTCCGGATCCTCGCGCAGCCCGACCTGCTCCAGCAGCTGCACCGCGGTGGCGTAGGCCCTGTTCCAGTTGATGATGCCGCGTGTGGTCTGCTCGCTGCCGAGGAAGAGGTTCTCCGCCACCGACAGCTCGGGGATCATCGCGAGCTCCTGGTGGATGATCGCGATCCCGGCGTTCTCGCTGTGCTTGATGTCGGGGAACCGGCACGGCTCACCGTCGAAGAGGATCTCACCGTCGAAGGTGCCGGCGGGCTCGACGCCGGAGAGGACCTTCATGAGCGTGGACTTGCCAGCGCCGTTCTCGCCGCAGATCGCATGGATGTCGCCCTTGCGCACGGTGAGCGACACGTCGTCGAGCGCCGTCACGCCCGAGTAGCGCTTGGTGATGCCCCGCATCTCCAGCAGCGCCTCGCCCGTGCTCGCCCTGGTCCTGGCCGGTGCGTCGGCAGATGTCTCCTGCACCACTGGTCCCTTTCGTCGTCGGTGGATCGGTCGGGGAGAGGTGTCAGCCGGGGAGGAGGGAGACCTTGACCGACGAGGTGCCGTCGGCCACGAGGTCCAGACCCTTCTGGAACTCCGAGACCGGGAACTGCGTGGCGCAGATCCGGTCCAGCGGGAGGAGACCCGACTCGATCATCTTGATGGCCGCCGGCCAGGTGTTCTGCCCCAGGTGCGCACCCCGGACGTCCAGCTCCTTGTCGTCGGAGATGATCGACCAGTCGACGGTGACGTCCGAGCCGAAGACCGAGTACTCCACGAAGGTGCCGAGCTTGCGCAGCAGGTTGAGCCCCTGGGGCACCGCCGAGGGGTGACCGGTGCCCTCGATGTAGACGTCAGCGCCGTACCCGTCGGTGAGGTCTGCGACGATCCGCGTGACGTCGTCCTCGCGGGGGTTGAGCGCGAGGTCCGCTCCGCAGTCCTTCGCCAGCTCGAGCTTCTCAGCGATCATGTCCAGCGCGATGACCGTGCGCGCTCCTTTCGCCTTCGCCCCGGCGATCATCCCCAGCCCGATGGGCCCTGCCCCGGCGATGACCACGACGTCCTCGAAGCGGATGTCCGCCCGCTCCACCGCGTGCAGCGCGCAGGACAGCGGCTCGACGAACGCCGCCTGCTCCGCCGGGATGTCCTTGGTGATCTTGTGGACGATGGAGCGCGCGGGGAAGACCATGTACTCGGCCATGGCGCCGGGCGTGACGCGCTTGAAGCCGTAGAGGTCGTGGGGGGCACACATGTGGTACTGCCCGCGCAGGCAGTAGCGGCACTCCCAGCACGGGACGATCTGCTCGGACGTCACCCTGTCACCGACCTCGGCTCCGGTGCGCGCCCGCGCCTCGTCGTCGAGCTCCTCGACGAGGCCCACGAACTCGTGCCCGGGGATCACGTCCGTCTCGGCCCAGGCAGGGCGGTCCTCGTCGCCCCAGAACTTCGCCGCCCCGTGGTAGCACTTGAGGTCCGAGGCGCAGATCCCCACCGCCTCGACCTTCACGAGGATCTCACCGGGCCCACGGGTGGGCACGTCCACCTCTTCGAGCCGGTAGTCCTCCGGACCGTGCACGACCACTGCCTTCATCGTTGATGCCATAGCGACCACCTCGTCGATCGGGCCACGGTGAGGTCATCGAACCGTGGGCTGTGCGCTGGACTGTAAGCGCACACATGCCCTACCGTCCAGAACAGACGTCCAGCACATCCCGACCATGACCCGCGCAGTGGTGCGCAGGGAAGGAGCCAGCCATGGCGGTGACGCTGCGCGACGACGGCCCGACACGCTTCCCCCCATCGCTCCTGCACGCCGCTGCCGTCCTCTACTACCAGGAGGACGCCACCCAGGCGGAGATCGCCAACCGGCTGGGCACGTCGCGGACCACGGTCTCGCGCCTGCTCTCCGAGGCCCGTCGCCGCGGCATCGTCGTCATCGACGTCGTGGAGCCGGACCTCGAGGTCGCCCTGGCGTTCGAGCAGGAGTGCGCCCGAGCGCTGGGGCTCCTCTCGGTCCACCTCGCCACCACCGCCGCGGGCACCGTGCCGGGCTCCCACCTCAGCGGTCCGCTGTCGGCGGCGCTGCGCGCCAGCGAGCTCCGCGCCGGGGACGTGGTGCTCGTGTCCTCCGGCAAGAGCCTCTACACCGCGGCCCACGGGCGCCTCGCGGAGCAGCCGGGCATCGTGGTGGCCCCCACCGTCGGAGGCCTCGACGACCCGGAGCCCTGGTACCAAACCAACGAGATCACCCGCGCCTTCGCGGAGCAGGTCGCCGGCACCCCGGTGTTCCTGCACGCCCCCGCCCTCCCCGGGCCTGCCGTCCACGCGTCCCTGCTGGGTGATCCCTCGATCCGCCAGGTCCTCGGGCTATGGGAGCGGGCCCGGTGCGCGGTGGTAAGCGTCGGCGCCCCGCCGTCCTCGCGCCGCGCGCTGCCAGCCTTCATCCCGGCCGTCGCCGGGCAGCTTCCCGGGGCGATCGGGGAGATCTGCGCGCGCTTCTACGACAGCGACGGGGCGCCCGTCGAGTTCCCGGGCA
Organism: Actinomycetales bacterium; assembly: GCA_038243415.1. Classification (GTDB taxonomy): domain Bacteria; phylum Actinomycetota; class Actinomycetes; order Actinomycetales; family Quadrisphaeraceae; genus CADCUY01. Next base: position 15,762 of record JBBSRD010000003.1, read on the forward strand.
GCGACCGGCTCCTGGCGCTGTCTCTCGAGCGGCTGAGGTCGATGGAGTCCTCGATCGCCGTCGCGCTCGGCCGCGAGAAGGTCGAGGGCGTGCTGGTCGCCGCCCGCGCCGGCTACTTCAACCGTCTCGTCACCGACGCCGCCACGGCCACGCTGCTGGTGCGGGCCGCGCAGAGGTCCCCGACCGCCTGAGCCACCCCGCCCGGCCGGCCCGGGCACCACCGCGCCGACGGGTCCGACCCAGGGATCCCCAGGCTGCACCCGCCGGCACGGTGCTCCGGCTCAGCTCGCCGGCGGCACCTCGGTGAGGTCGGACGTCTTTCCGAGCGCCCGCATCCGCTCCATCGGGGTGCCGGCGCCGACAGCCGGCTCGTCGGCCTGCGGTGCCCGCGTCGGGTCCGGCGTCGCCGAGGGGCTGGGCGCGGCCCCTGCCTCGCCCTCCTCGTCGATCGGGGGCGTGGGCTCGGGGAGCCCGACGCCCTGGCACACCGAGTCGGTCGCCTTGGCGTCCTCGTCGAGGATGAACTCCTCGACCTTGGCGTCCACGCACGGGTTGCCCGGGTAGACGGTGTGGTCGCCCTCGTCGAGGACCTCCAGCAGGCGGGCGCCCGCGAACTGCTCGCGGGCGATCCGCGCGCCCTCGATCGGGGTGGCCGGGTCCTTGTCGTTCTGGACCATCAGCAGCGGCGGCACTCCCTCGCCGGTCCGCGGCTCCAGGGTGGCGGCCTCGGGGCGGTCCCAGAACGCGCACGGCTGCGCCAGCGTCGACCAGCCGATGAGCGGGTACTGCTCGCCCTGCTCCTGGGAGAAAGCGAGGAGGGACTCCCGGTCAGCGGTCCAGGGGGTGTCGTTGCAGAGGATGTTGAGGAAGGTCGACTCGAAGGCGTCGGGGGCGACCGGCGCGAGCGAGCGGGGCTGGTCGTCGCGGGCCAGCAGCAGCTTCACGGCGGGGTCCGACGCGGAGAGGACGTCGCCCTCGGGCATCTCCGACACCGCCTCGTCCAGGAGGGACAGCAGGTCGGCGAGGTCGGAGAACGTCGACTTGCTGTACATCGACCCCGCGATGACGTTGTCGATCAAGGCGGCGCCGCCGCTCTCCTCGGCGAAGGCCGCGCGGATCCGCTCGTAGGTCGCGTCCACCTCGGCGGGGGTGGCGCCGAGGGCGAAGCGGTCGTCGTACCTCGCGGCCCACGGCAGGAAGTCCTGCTCGTAGCGGCGCTGGAACCCCAGCGGCTGCAGCTCGAAGGTGTTCTGCCACGGCGAGGTGAACTCGGTGTTGGCGTCCAGGACGAACGTGCCCACGCGGTCCGGGAACTCCTGGGCGTACGCCGCTCCCAGCCAGGTGCCGCCGCTGTAGCCGATCCAGTCGACGGTGTCTCGGTCCAAGAGGTCGCGCAGCAGGTCCAGGTCGCGCACGGTCTGGCGGGTGCTGATGACCGGGGAGAGGTTCGCGGGGTCGTTCTGGCAGGCCTTCGCGGTGATCTCGCTGAGGTCCAGCACGAGGTCCGTGGCGGCCTCCGAGCGGTTGCGCGGGTCGAGCGGGGCGGTCGTCGACCCGGCGTCGGAGCAGGTGACGTTCGTCGACGCACCGGTCCCGCGCGGGTCGATCCCGACGATGTCGCGGTTCTCCGTTAGCTCGGTGCGCTCGGCCTGCAGGAACAGCAGCGGCAGCGACAGGCCCGGGCCGCCGGGGCCGCCAGGATTGGTCAGCACCGTGGCGTCCGCGGTGCCGTCGGTCGGGCGCAGCCGGGAGATCGCGACGGAGAGGAAGAGCCCGTCGCCGGGGGCGTCCCAGTCGCGGGGGACGACGTAGTCCGAGCACTCCAGGCGGTCGCTGCCCTCGGGCAGGCCGACCGGCGCGCCGTCGGGGAAGCACGAGCGCCAGTCGAGGGTCTGGGTCTCCGGGGCGAGGACGTCAGGGGTCGGAGCCGCGGGGGCGACCGGGGCGACGCGCTCTGGCGCAGCGGCCGCCACGCCGGGCGAGAGCACCAGGGCACCGGCGAGGCTCGCTCCCACCACCGCCAGCGATCGGGCGGCGCCGCGGCGGCGCAGCGACCTGCGGGGTGCGCGGGCAGAAGAAAGGAAGGAAGAGACCACGCTGGCTCCATCGGCTCGTCGGTGAGGTGGTTCGCGGGACGGGCCGGAGCCTGACAGGGGACGAAACGGGCGTCAAGCCCGGGCCCCGCCACAGCCCGGTCCGTCGTGAGCGCTGAAGATGCCCCGTTTGCCCACCCGTCGCTGCCCGTGCTGGCAGGCTGACCGACCGTGAAGATCCTCGTCACCGGCGGCGCCGGGTTCATCGGCTCGAACTACGTCCGTCGCGTGCTGGACGGCGCCTATCCGGGCCTCGCCGGGGCGGAGATGCTGGTCCTCGACAAGCTCACCTACTCCGGCACCCTCACCAACCTCGAGGGCTGCCTGCACGACCCCCGGCTCACGTTCGTCCAGGGTGACGTCGCCGACGAGGCCGACGTCGCGTCCGTCATGGAGGGCATGGACCAGGTGGTCCACTTCGCGGCGGAGTCCCACGTCGACCGCTCGATCACCTCCGCCCGTCCCTTCGTCCTCGCGAACGTCCTCGGCACCGAGACCCTGCTCGCCGCGGCCCTCGCGGCCGGCGTGGAGCGCTTCGTGCACGTCTCCACCGACGAGGTGTACGGCTCGATCGAGACCGGCTCCTGGGCCGAGGACGCCCCCGTCGCGCCCCGCTCGCCCTACTCCGCGTCCAAGGCGGGCTCCGACCTCCTCGCCCTGGCCTACGCGCGCACCCACCAGATGCCGGTGATGGTCACGCGGTGCTCCAACAACTACGGGCCGCACCAGTTCCCCGAGAAGGTGGTCCCGCTGTTCGTCACGAACCTCGTCGACGGCCTCAGCGTCCCGCTGTACGGCGACGGGCTCAACGTCCGCGACTGGCTGCACGTGGACGACCACTGCGACGGCATCGAGCTGGTGCGCGCCGGCGGGCGCCCGGGCGACGTCTACAACATCGGGGGCGGCACCGAGCTGACCAACCGCGAGCTGGTGCAGCGGCTGCTGAACGCGATGGGCGCGGACTGGTCGAGCGTGCGGGAGGTGGCCGACCGGCTCGGGCACGACCGCCGCTACAGCGTCGACGACACCAAGATCCGCCGCGAGCTGGGGTACGCGCCGTCGGTCGGCCTCGACGAGGGGCTGACCGCGACGGTGGCCTGGTACCGCGAGCACGAGCAGTGGTGGCGCCCGCTGAAGGGCTGAGCCTCGGCTGCGCGGCAGGTCACGCGAGAGCGACGACCTGCCGGGTCGCCGAGGACTTTCGCGCGGCGTCGAGGACGCCCATGACGGCCAGCGCCTCGTCCGGCTGGACGGGCATCGCGCCCTGCTGCTGGCCCGGCGGGAGCGCCAGCGCCGCGGCGACGGACCGGTAGAAGTCCGCATGACTGCCAGGTGCCGTCACCACCGGCTCGCGGTCCTCCCCGCGCACCAGCCACCCCGTGCAGCCGTCCGGCGCGGTGAGGTCGGTGAACGCGCTGGCCTCGGCCTCGAACGGGCCGACGAGGTAGGCGCCTTCCGTGCCGAGCACCCGCGTGCGGGGGCCGGGCGCGCCCGCGAGCGACAGCGCGGAGAGGTGGCTGCGCGCCCCTCCCGCGTGGGTGAGGACGAGGAAGGCGTCGTCGTCGGCGGGCGTGGTGCGCGCGGCGACGTCGGCGTACACGTGCGTCACCGGCCCGAGCAGCTGGATCGCGGAGTCCACGAGGTGGCTCTGCAGGTCGAGGACCAGCCCGCCACCGTCGCCCGGGTCCGCGTTCTCGCGCCAGCGCTCCTTGGGGACGGGCCGCCACCGCTCCCAGCGGCGCTCGAGGCGGAAGACCTCGCCCAGCGCCCCGGAGGAGACCAGCGCCATGAGCGTGAGCTGCTCGGCGTCGAGGCGCCGGTTGTGGAAGACCGTCAGGGGCGCTCCCGCCTCGGCGGCCGCCTCGACCGCGCGCCGGGCCGACGCCGCATCGACGCCGAGCGGTTTCTCCACGACGGTCGGCACCCCGGCGCTGACGCACGCGAGGACCTGGTCGACGTGGGCGGCGGTCGCCGAGGCCAGCACCACCACGTCGACCTCGTCACGCCGCTCCAGCAGGGCCGCGAGGTCGGGCACGACGCCGACGCCGGACCGTTCGGCGCTCACCTGCGCGGCCCGCTCGGGGGACGAGGTCGCCACGAGGGTGACGGACAGGCCCGCCTCGTCGAGGAGGCGGGCGTGGATGCCGCGGCCGGCGTCGCCGTACCCGACGAGCCCGACCCTGGTTCCGGGGGCCGGGACGGGCACGGCTCGTGCGCTGCTCATGGCTTGATCGTGGCACCTCCCACCCGCGGGTCGCGACCTCGACGGCGAGGGCACCGGGGTCGGTGATGGAGGTGGGTCACGCCCGGTCCCGACGCTGGTCGTCACCGTCCCGATCGTGGATCGACCGGCCGCAGGACCAGGTGGTCCTGGCGAGCACAGCGGTCAGCCGCGGAGGCCCGCGCGGATCGGCGTGGTCGGGGCCGGGGTCGCCGGGCTCGTGACCGCGAAGGTTCTGCGCCAGCGCGGCCACGAGGTGCTGGTGCTCGATCGGGCGCCGGACGTGGGCGGGGTCTGGAGCGCCAGCCGTCGCTACCCCGGCCTGGGCACGCAGAGCTCCAAGGGCACCTACGCGTTCTCCGACCTGCCCCTGCCGGAGGACTACCCGGAGTGGCCGAGCGGCGAGCAGGTGCAGCGCTACCTCGTCGCCTCCGCGGACGGCAACGGCCTGAGGTCCTGCCTCCGGCTGCGCACGGAGGTGCTGGCGGCCGAACCGCTCGCCCGCGGGTGGCGTCTGCGACTGCGCCACGACAGCGACGGCCCCAGCGAGGAGGTGGTCGACCACCTCGTCGTCGCCAACGGCGATCTTCAGCGAGCCGCACCGCCCGGACCTGCCCGGCGCTGACGACCATGCCTGCGCAGGCGGCAGGGTGGTGACCGCGGTCGAGGTGCCCGACGTCGAGCTCGCGCGCGGCCGGCACGTCGTCGTCGTGGGGTACGGCCGGTCGGCGTGCGACCTGGCCGTCGCGCTGAGCGACGTGGCCGCGAGCACCCACGTGGTCGCCCGGAGGCTGCTGTGGAAGGTGCCGCGGCGCATCGCAGGCGTCCCGAGCGACAAGTACCTGCTGCTCACGCGCTTCGGTGAGGCGCTGTCCCGCTGTCAGGACCTGCGCGGTGTCGAACGCCTGCTGCACGGGCCGGCCGACCGGCTGCGCCGCGGGCTGCTCACGTCGCTGGGGCGGGTCGCCGTGCGCCAGCTGCGGCTCGACCGGCTCGGACCGGTGCCGCCGGGCACCATGGAGGACATCCGCCGCGGCAGCATCGCGCTCGCCAGCGAGGGCTTCTCCGAGCGGGTGGCCGACGGTCGCATCGTCGTCCACCGGGACACGGCGGTCCGCCGGCTCCTCGGCGACGGGGCCCCCCGCGTCGAGCTGGACGACGGCCTCGTGCTCGCCGCAGACGTGGTGGTCACCGCGACCGGGTCCCGCCAGCCGTTGGCGTTCCTCGACGACGAGGTGCTCGCTCGGCTCACCGACGCTGCCGGCGACCTGCTCCTGCACCGCCAGCTGCTGCCGATGGAGGTCGGCGACCTCACCTTTGCGGGCTACAGCTCCTCGTTCTTCTGCCCGCTGAGCGCCGAGATCGGGGCCCACTGGACCGCTGAGCTGCTGGCCGGGCGCATCGCGCTCCCGCCTCCCGAGCAGATGCACGCCGAGACCGCGGCCCGGCTGGCCGTCCTGGCGGAGGCGCTGGACGGCCACCACGCGCGCGGCGGCTACGTCATCCCGTTCTCGATGCACCAGCTCGACGAGATGCTCGGTGATCTCGGCGCCGACGTCAGCCGGTCCACCCGCCTCCGGCAGTGGCTCCTGCCCGTGGACCCCGGCGCCTACCAGTCGCTGACCGCAGAGCTCACGGCCCGACGGGGGCCGGTGCCCGCCCGAGGGCGGCGGTCAAGACCCTCGACGGACGGGTCGTGGACCGGCTGAGAGCCGCGACCGTTCAGCCGTCTGACGCCGGCGGGTCGCTCAAATACTCCGCCGACGAGGCGAAAGCGACGATCACGGCGTCGTCGCTGGACACCTCGCGCGGGAACCAGTACGCCAGCTCCGAGGCCCCCCCGGAGCGGCCCAGGTACGTCTCGTAGTGGTCGGCGACCCGGAGGTTGACGGCTTCGGCGGAGTACCAGATCTCCCGGACGACCTGCAGCGACGAGCCGGTGCGCAGGCGCCCCGCCCAGTAGGCGGCCTCGCCCGGCCCGGCGAGGCGCCCGAGGATCGTGGCGTACCAGGCGGAGACCGTGTCGGCGGCGCCGCCGCCGCCGCTCGAGGTGGTCGCCGCGAACTCCCCCGACGCGAGCACGTTCTGCGCCACCCACTCCAGCGGGAAGGCACCGCGCGTCACGCCGCCGGTCCAGTACGAGGCCCCCCCGTCCACCGTGCGGCCGAGGTAGGAGGTGTAGTAGCCGGCGACCTGCCGCTGCACGTGCTCCGGCGTGGCGAGGAGGCGGGCGAGCACCCGGTCGGCCGGGTCGGCCTGCAGCAGGGCCACCCAGTACCGCGACCCCCCGTCGTCGGCGGCGGAGCGGCCGAGGAACTGCTGGTACCAGGAGGCGACCACGGCCTGGGCGACCGCCGCGTCGATCGCGGCCGGGGCGGCTACGGCGGTGGTCACAGCAGGCACGCCGGACGCGGTCACGGCGGCGCCGGTGGTGAGCGGCGCCGCGACGGCGCTCCCTCCGGCGAGGGCGCCACCCACCAGCAGGGAACCCGCCAGGGCGGTGGAGAGGAGCAGTCGCGCGGTGGGGGTCATGCCTCGGGAGCGTGGCAGACCATCCCGTCAGGCAGGAGGCGAACAGGACAAGACAGTCACTCCAGGTCAGCCGAGGGTCACCAGCAGGCGCTCGGACCCGCGGACGACCCGACCGCGGCGCCTCACCGCGCCGGCGGGCCGAGCCGCGCGGACGGGCGGACGGGCGGACCGGGGTGCGCCGTAGGGTCGGCCGTGGTCGATGTCCTCCGACGGAGGCGCTCACCAGGACCATGGAGAGCCCATCCGCTGGATGGCCGAGGACGGGCGAACCGATGAGGCTGACGATCGCGCCCCGACCGGACGGGGCTCGATGACGGGGAGCCGCACCGGCGCGCGCGTGCTCCTCGTCGACAGCTACGACTCCTTCACCGGGAACCTCCTGCAGCTGATCTGGTGCGAGACCGGCACCAGGCCCGACGTGGTGAGGAGCGATGCCCTCGACGTCGCGGCCATCGAGGCTCGTCACTACACGCACATCGTCCTGGGCCCGGGTCCGGGCAGCCCGCACGCCGCCGCCGACGTCGGCGCGACGTACGAGCTGATCAGAGACTCGACCTGTCCCGTCCTGGGCGTGTGCCTGGGGTTCCAGATCATCTCGGTGGCCCTGGGGGCCGACGTGGTGCGCAGCCCCAGGCCTGCCCACGGGCGCGTCGAGACCGTCCGCCCCGCGCCGGGGTCCCTGCTCTTCCGCTCCCTCCCGGGCGAGGTGCTGGCGGTCCGCTACCACTCGCTCTGCGTGCGGCAGCCGGCACCGGCCTCGCTGCGCGCGACGAGCTGGGCGGACGACGGCGTCATGATGTCGGGCGAGTGCCCCGAGCTGGGGCTCTACGGCGTCCAGTTCCATCCCGAGTCCGTCTGCACCCCGCTGGGCTCGAAGATCATCGTCAACTTCCTCGCCGTCGGGACGGTCTCCGACCGGTCGGCGCTGCCCGGACGCGGACCGGTGCGCCGTGCATGAGCGGCCCGGACACGTCCCGTGGGGGGCGAGGAGCGTGAGCGTCCCCGCCCGCGTGCCCGCGGAGGCCCTGTTCGCCAGCCTGTACGCCGACGCCGCCGACGCGTTCTGGCTGGACAGCGCGAGGACCGCGTACGGGATGGGCCGGTTCTCCGTCATGGGACGCCTCGAGGGCGACGAGGACTTCCGCGCCACCTGGTCCGCCCGGACCCGGCAGCTGCGCACGTCGGGGCCCCGCGGCGCCGACGTGGTCGACGACGTGGACGTCTGGCGATGGATCGCCGACCGCCTCGAGGCCCACCCGGTCACGCCGGTCGAGGGTCTCCCCTTCGCCGGCGGCCTCGTCGGGAACCTCGGCTACGGGGTGCCCGGACCAGACTGCGCCCCGCGCGGGGACGACGCCGGCAGGGACGCGGAGCTGCTCCACGTGACCCGGTTCCTCATCGTCGACCACGCCCGCGACCTCGTCCACGCCGTGGCGATCGGCCCCGCGGAGGACGAGCACGCCAGGGTCGCCTGGCTGGCGAGCACGGAGGAGCGCGTCCGCGGCGTCGAGCCGCTGCCGCCCCTTCCGGACCTCGGCGACGAGGGCGTCGCTCACAGCTCTGTCGGGCGCCCCGAGTACCTGGACCACCTCCGGCAGGTCAGGGGGTGGACGCTCGACGGCGACTCCTACGAGGCCTGCTACACCTACCGGCTCACGTTCGCGTCCGAGACCGACCCCTTCGTCTCCTACCGCCGGCTCCGCCGTTCGAACCCCGCGCCGTACGCGGCCTTCCTGCGGATGGACGGCCGTGCGGTCCTCTCGTGCAGCCCCGAGCGCTTCCTCGAGGTGATGCCCGACGGCTGGGCCGAGACGAAGCCGATCAAGGGGACGGCCGCCCGGGTGGCCGACCCGGTCGAGGACGCCCACGTCGCCGGGCGGCTGGCCGTGGACCCGAAGGCGCGCAGCGAGAACCTCATGATCGTCGACCTGCTGAGGAACGACCTGGGGAACGTCTGCGCCCCGGGGACCGTCACCGTGCCCCGGCTCATGGCGGTCGAGAGCTACGCCACGGTCCACCAGCTCGTGACGTCCGTCAGGGGGAGGCTGGAGGCGCGGGCGGGAGCGGCGGTCATGGCCGCCCGCGCGCTCTTCCCGCCAGGTTCCATGACCGGAGCGCCGAAGGTGCGGACGGTGGCGATGCTCGACCGTCTGGAGCCGCGCAGCCGAGGCGTCTACTCCGGGGTCCTGGGGTACTTCTCGTACTGCGGACGCGCCGACCTGTCGGTCGTCATCCGCACGGCGGTCCACGACGGGACGTCGGTGTCGGTCGGTACCGGCGGCGCGATCACCTTCGACAGCGACCCCGACGCCGAGCACGAGGAGACGGTCGTGAAGTCGACCCCGGTCCTCGCGGCCTACGGGCGCCGTCACCCCGACGCTGCCGTCCCGGCCGTCCCGGCCGTCCCGGCTGTCCCGGCCGCCCCGGAGACGGACCGTCGTCCGCCGACGGCGAGGCGGGCATGACCGGGCCGGAGCTCACGACCGGGCGCGACCTCACGGAGCTCGACGGCCGCGAGGTGACCGGCGAGGAGCTGCGATCGCTCGCCCTGCTCGGCTACGGGAGCTTCACGACCCTGCTGAGCGAGGGGGGCAGGACGAGAGGCCTGCGGCTCCACCTCGACCGGCTGGTGTCGGACTCCGTGCAGCTGTTCGGACGGCCGCCGGCCTCGACGGACCGGCTGAGGGAGCTCCTGCGCAGGGCCGCCCGTCACGCGCCGCGGGTCGTCGTGCGGGCCACGGTCTTCGCTCCGGGGACGAGCCTCGGCGAGCCGGAGGCTGATCGACCGCTGAGCGTCCTCGTCACCACCAGGGCCGCGCCAGGACCCCGCCCCGGGCCTCCGCTGCGCCTGTCGACCGCGCGGTTCCAGCGGGAGCTGCCGGCGGTGAAGCACACCGGTCTCCTGGCGGCGCTGCACCACAGGAGGTCGGCCAGGCTGAGAGGGTTCGACGACGCCCTCTTCGTGAGCGGCTCGGACCAGGTGCTCGAGGGACCGACGTGGAACATCGGCTTCGTCTCGCCCGCGGGGGAGGTCCTGTGGCCGTCCGGTCCCCTGCTCACGGGGGTCACGGCCTCCCTCCTGCACGGGGCCGCGGAGAACTCTCACCACGCGGCGGTGCCGTGGTCGCAGCTCCGGGACGGACGGGGCGCGTGGACGGCCTTCGTGACGAGCTCGACCACGGGGGTGCGCCCGGTCGCGTCGATCGACGGGCTGCCGTTCGACGCGCGGCCCGAGCACGTCGAGCACCTCCAGCGGGTCCTCGACGGGCAGCCCGCGGACGACATCTGACCTGGGCCGTCCCGTGCGGCTCGCCGGAGGGCTGGCTCAGGCGTCGGGGCGGGCCGGCTCGGGCGCCAGGGCGGGCTCAGCCGCCGGTGCGGGGGTCGGGACCGGGCTCGTCGGGCCGGTCGCCGCTCAGCAGGTCGCCGTAGCCGTCGCGGACGTGCGCGGCGTACCGCTCCAGCAGCGCGTCCTCGTCGCCCGCCGCGGCCGCGGCCACCAGCGCGCGGTGCTCGGCCACCATGCGCTCCACGTTGGAGGGGTCGGACAGGACGTAGGAGCGGGTGATCCGCCGGTTGAGCGGGTGGTCCCACAGCTGGTCGATCATGGTCACCAGGAGGGCGTTGCCGCACGGCTCGACCAGAGCCCTGTGGAAGGCGCGGTTGAGCTCGAAGTGGGCTGCGGCCTCGCCAGCGGCGGTCGCCGCCATCTCCTCGACGAGCATGGTGAGCCGCGCGAGCCGCACGCGGTCGTGGCGCCCGCAGGCCAGGCGCAGCGCCATCGACTCGAGGTTCTGGCGCACCTGGTAGACCTCGGTGATCTGCTGGTCGCCGAGGTCGCGAACCACGTAGCCCCCGCCGGCGACCCACTCGACGAGCCCCTCGTGGACCAGGCGCCCGAGGGCCTCGCGCACCGGGGTCCGTGAGACGCCGAGACGCTCGGCGATCTGCTCCTGGACCAGCGGCGCACCCGGAGGGAGGCCGCCGTCGACGACGAGGTCGCGCAGCTCGTCGTGGATGCGTGCCGCCAGCGGCTGGGCTCCCGCCACGTTCCCCCCGCTCGTCTCGCGGCCGTCCCCGACCGGCGTCCCGTCCCCGTCCGAGGCGGCCCCGGGAGTCTACGGACGCCCCTTGTGCCTCACGCGCCGACTGGATACGGTGCATCCACATCAACCGAGGAGGCAGGATGTACGTCCTTAACGCGTGGTACGTCGCAGCGTGGTCGAACGAGATCACGTCGGCACCGGTCAAGCGCACGATCTGCGAGCTGCCGCTGGTGCTGTACCGCCGCAAGGACGGGACGGCGGTGGCGCTGGCCGACCGCTGCGCCCACCGGGCGTTCCCGCTCTCGTCGGGCCGCGTGGTCGACGACTCGATCGAGTGCGGATACCACGGCTTCGCCTACGGCAGCGACGGCGTGTGCACCAGGGTGCCGGCGCAGACCACCATCCCCGAGCGCGCGAGGGTGCGCAGCTTCCCCGTCCTGGAGAAGGACGGCTGGGTGTGGGTGTGGACCGGCGAGGCCTCGGAGGCCGACCCGGCGAGCGCGCCGGACACGCACTGGATGAACGACCCCGGGTGGGCGACGGTCACGCACTCCGTCCCGTTCGCGTGCCGCGCCGAGCTCATCCACGACAACCTCCTCGACCTCACCCACGAGTCCTTCCTGCACCAGACCACGGTGGGCGACGACTACATCTACGAGCACGGCATCACCGTGGAGGTGGAGGGTGACGTCGTCTCCGTCGACCGCCTCATGCCCGGCGTCGAGGCGCCGCCGCTGTACGCGCAGACCATGGGCACCACGGGGCTGTACGACCGGTTCCACTGCACCGAGTTCCGGCTGCCGAGCTACCACGTGCTGCACTCGGGCATCACCGGGCAGGGGCGCCCCCGCGAGGAGGGCTACCTCATCAAGGTGCTCAACGGCATCACCCCGATCGACGCCCACACCAGCTGGTACTACTACGCCTTCAGCCGCAACTTCGCCATCGACGACACCGCGGCCACCGAGGACCTGCGCGTCGGGCTGGCCACCGTGCTGGAGGAGGACGCCGAGGCGCTGCGCCTGCAGGAGATCGGCATGCAGCAGCGCCCCGACGACGAGCACGACGTCCTCATCGCCCAGGACGCCGGCGTGGCCAAGGCCCGCCGGCTCATGACGCAGATGCTGCGCAAGGAGGCCGCCGCGAAGGCGGCCTCGTCACCCGAGGGCGCCCCGAGGGCCCGCCGCGCCGTCGCGAACGCCTGAGCCGGACGTGTGGATGCTCGTGCGGGAGCACGCAGACCAGGCCGGCGCCGATGCCACCCCCCTCGACGGCCCCGACCAGCAGGAGCGGGCACCGCGCACCCTGGCGGCCTGCCCCGACTCCGACGACCGCGGTGAGGCGTGGCGCTGGAGCGTGACGCTGGTGCCGGAGGACCAGGGTTGGACGGTGCAGGTCGACACCGACGAGAAGCACGTCCGCGGCACCCGGACCGTCCACCGTGACGGCGCCGTCGTGGACGTCTCCCGGGCCTCCGGCGACGAGATCGTCATCGTGCCCACCGCCGGACAGGCCCTGGTGGCGGACGCCACCGGTCCGTGGCGGCGGTGGCTGCGCCCCGGCGACGTGTTCGTCGGCGAGGGTGAGACCGCGGAGGACCTGCGCCTGACCCTCGCGCCGGGGCAGGGCGAGGTGACGGTCGTGAGCCTGTCCCCCACGGGCTCCGCGGCGCTGCGCTGGGTGCCGTGACGGCCACCCGCCTGAGCCGCGGAGCCCGGTCCCACAGGTCAGGCGGGGTCTGCGGCCGTGTCTGCTGCCGGGTGCAGGCGCACCGGCACCGACGTCCACCCGCGCAGGGTGTTGTGCAGGTAGGGCTGGGGCGCGCCGGCCACCTCGACGCGGGCCACCCGCCTTGCCAGCTCGCCGAGCAGCACGTCGGCCTCGAGCCGGGAGACCGGCTGCCCGACGCACTGGTGGATGCCGATGCCGAAGGCCAGGTGCCCGCTGGCGTCCCGCTCGACGCGGAAGGCGTCGGCATCCCCGCCCCAGCGCCGCGGGTCGCGGTTCGCCGCGCCCATGAAGAGGGCCACCTTGGTGTCGGTCTCCAGCACGACCCCGTCCACCTCGGCGGGGCGCGCGGTGGTCCGGTAGAAGGACTGGAACGGCGAGTCGAAGCGCAGCGTCTCGTCGACGGCGAACTTCACCAGCCGCGGGTTCTCGCGGAGCAGCGCCCACTGGTCGGGGTTCGCGGACAGGCACCGCACCGCGCTGCCGAGGAGCAGCACGGTGGTGTCGACGCCCGCGGACAACAGGGCCCGCACCAGGCGCGTCGCCTCGTCGGGGGTGATCTCCCCGGCGTCCGCGCGGTCCCACAGCATCGAGCCGAGACCCCCGGGCGTGAGGTTCTCGCGCCGGCAGTTCTCCATCACCCAGTCGGTCGTGTGCTCCCCCGCCGCGAAGAACGCCGCGGAGCGGGCGTCGTCGGGGCCGAACTGGCTGAAGTTCATCGCCCCGTGCGCCAGCAGGTTCTCCTCGCGCCCCTCGCGGGGGATGCCGACGGCGTCGCCGAAGGCCTCGATCGGGAAGACCTCCGCCAGGTCGCCCACCGCGTCGACGTCGCCGGCCGCCAGCAGGTCGTCGACCAGCCGCTGCGCGACGACGGTGAAGCTCGACCGCAGCGCCCGCACCGAGCGCGGCGACAGCACCTCGCCCATCGCTGCGCGGAGACCGGTGTGCACCGGCGGGTCCGAGTCGAGGATCCCCGGCGGGCGCCACGACGGCTCGTGACGGGTGTTGCGCGGGCCCACGCCGGCGCTGGACACGAACGTCTCGTGGTCGCTGAGGATCTCGCGGCACGCGTCGTAGCGCGTGAAGGCGTGGACGCCGTAGCGCTCCAGCCACACCGCCGGGCCCGCTTCGCGCATCCGCTCGAACAGCGGGTAGGGATTCTCCAGGTTCACGTCATCATAAGGATCGTCGTCGAAGACGGGGACGTCCGAGACCCGCGTACCGGTCGGTGCGCTCATGCCACTCCGCTCTCTGCCGTAGAGGAAGCCCCAGCATGACCTACGAGAACAGCTTCATGACCATGGTGGTCGAGAAGGTCCGCGACGAGGCCGCCGGCGTCGTCGCGCTCACCCTCCGACGTGACGACGGTGCTGCGCTGCCGCCGTGGGACCCCGGGGCGCACGTCGACGTGATGCTCGACGAGGGTGGAGCGAGCGGCGAGCCGATGGTGCGCCAGTACTCGCTGTGCCCGTCGGCGGACGAGCGCTCGTGGCGCATCGCGGTGCTGCGCGAGATCGACGGGCGCGGCGGCTCCACGTGGGTCCACGACCACGTGAGCGCCGGCGACACCCTGCGCGTGGCCACCACCCGCAACAGCTTCCCCTTCGACCCGTCCGCCTCCGGCGAGCGCCACGTGTTCGTGGCCGGGGGCATCGGCATCACCCCGCTGCTCGCCATGGTGGAGGCCGCGGCCGCCGCGTCGGCGGACTGGACGCTGCTCTACCTCGTCTCCAGCCGTGAGCGGGCGGCCTTCGCTGACGAGCTGAACGCCCTCGGGCCCCGGGTGAAGATCCACGACCGCGTCCTGGCGGGTCCCCTCCACCTCGCCGACGCCCTCGACGAGCTCGGCGCCGACGACGCGCGGGTCTACGCGTGCGGGCCCGCCCGGATGCTCGCCGCCGTCGAGGACTACGCCGCGAGCCACACGGGGTGCACCCTCGCGCTCGAGCGGTTCGCCACCGGCACCCCCGCCGCCCCGGGTGACGCGGCGGACGCGGTGGGGTCCGCGGAGACCGGCACGTCCTTCATCGTCGAGACCGCCGACGGCACCGAGGTGAGCGTGGCCGGTGACGAGACGATCCTCGCTGCCCTGCGCCGCTGCGGCATCGCCGCGCTCAGCTCGTGCGAGGAGGGGATCTGCGGCACGTGCGAGACCCCGGTGATCGAGGGCGAGCCGGACCACCGCGACCAGCTGCTCAGCGACGAGGAACGAGAGGCCAACGAGACGATGATGATCTGCGTGTCGCGCTGCAAGGGCGACCGGCTGGTGCTGGACCTCTGATGGCCGACCTCGACACCACCTTCGCGGACACCTGGGCCGCCCTCGCCGCCATCGGGCGCCACGAGGCCACCGGCGGGTACCGGCGCTTCGCGTGGACCGACACCGACGCCGCGCTGAGGGAGTGGTTCACCGACCAGGCCGAGCGCCGCGCCATGGCGTGCGAGCGCGACCGCAACGGCAACCTGTGGGCGTGGTGGGGCGAACCGGGCCCCGGCGCCGTGGTCACGGGCAGCCACCTGGACAGCGTGCCCGACGGCGGGGCGTTCGACGGTCCGCTCGGGATCGTCTCGGCGTTCCTCGCGATCGACGAGATGCGCTCGCGCGGGGTGGCGCCGCAGCGCCCGGTCGCCGTCGTCTGCTTCACCGACGAGGAGGGGGCCCGCTTCGGGGTGGCGTGCATCGGCAGCCAGCTGCTCACCGGCGCGCTCGCCCCCGACCGCGCTCGGGACCTGCGCGACCGCGACGGGGTGAGCCTCGCCGAGGCCATGACCGCGGCCGGCGCCGACCCCGGAGCGCTGGGCCGCGACGAGGTGGTGCTGGGACGCATCGGGGTGGTGGTCGAGCTGCACGTCGAGCAGGGCCGCGCGCTGGTCGACGCCGAGGAGGACTCGCCCGTGGGCCTGGCCACCGGCATCTGGCCCCACGGCCGGTGGCGCGCGCACTTCGAGGGGCGCGCCGACCACGCCGGGACCACCCGGCTGGCCGACCGGCGCGACCCGATGCTGCCGTTCGCGCAGACCGTGCTCGCGGCCCGGACCCTCGCGGAGGAGGCCGGGGCGGTCGCCACGTTCGGCAAGGTCGTGGTGCACCCCAACGGCACCAACGCCATCCCCTCGGCGGTGGAGGCGTGGCTCGACGCCCGCGCCCCCGACGAGCAGACCGTGAGCGCCCTCGTCGCCTCCATCACGGGCGCGGCGGAGCGCGCGTGCGGCCCGCACGGCGCCACCGTCTCGGTGGACCAGGAGTCGGCGGCGCCCGTCGTCGACTTCGACGCGGGCCTGCGCGAGCGGATCGACGCGGTGCTCGGCGGCGTCCCCGCCCTGCCCACCGGCGCGGGCCACGACGCGGGCGTGCTCTCCACCGTCGCCCCCACCGCGATGATCTTCGTCCGCAACCCCACCGGCATCAGCCACAGCCCGGCCGAGCACGCGCTCCCCCGCGACTGCGTGGCCGGGGTGCGCGCGCTCGCGGCGGCGCTGGAGGACCTGGCGTGCCGCTGACCACGTGGTTCGCCGACCACGCGTGGCTCGGCGGCGACGCCGTGAGCTCCGACGTGCTGCTCGAGGTCGACGGCGAACGCCTCACCTCGGTGCGCGCCGGCGC
This sequence comes from Actinomycetales bacterium, assembly GCA_038243415.1. Lineage (GTDB taxonomy): Bacteria > Actinomycetota > Actinomycetes > Actinomycetales > Quadrisphaeraceae > CADCUY01. Next base: position 31,986 of record JBBSRD010000003.1, read on the forward strand.
GCAGCGCCCCGCGGAAGCGGTGCACCTGCCGGGGGTGACGCTGCCGGGCCTGGCGAACGCCCACAGCCACGCCTTCCACCGGGCCCTGCGCGGCTCCACCCACCGCGGAGGGGGCAGCTTCTGGACGTGGCGCGAGGACATGTACGCCGTCGCCGCCGCGCTCGACCCCGACCGCCTCCACGCCCTGGCGCGGGCCACCTACGCCGAGATGGTCCTGGCCGGCATCACGTGCGTGGGCGAGTTCCACTACGTCCACCACTCCCCCGGCGGCGCCCCCTACGACGACCCGGGCGTGATGGGCGAGGCGCTGCTGGCCGCGGCCCGCGACGCCGGCATCCGCATCACCCTGCTCGACACCTGCTACCTGCGCGGCGGCTTCGACCGGCCGCTGGCAGGGCCGCAGCTGCGCTTCGGCGACGGCGACGCCGCCTCCTGGGGCCAGCGGGCCGCCAGGCTGTCGGGCTCCGAGCCGGGCCCGGGCGGCCCGGGAGCCCGGATCGGGGCGGCCATCCACTCCGTGCGCGCCGTGCCGCGCGACCAGCTCGGCGCGGTGGCCTCGTGGGCGGGCGAGCGCAGCGTGCCGCTGCACTTCCACCTCTCCGAGCAGCGGGCGGAGAACGAGGCGTGCCTCGCGGCGACCGGCCTCACCCCCACCGCCCTGCTCGCAGGCGCCGGCGCGCTGGGACCGCGCTCCAGCGCCGTGCACGCCACCCACCTGACCGACGCCGACATCGGCCTGCTCGCGACCTCGAGGACGACGATCTGCATGTGCCCCACCACCGAACGAGACCTCGCCGACGGCATCGGCCGCGCGCGCGCCCTGACTGACGCCGGCTCACCGCTGAGCCTGGGCAGCGACAGCAACGCCGTGGTCGACCTCTTCGAGGAGGCCCGCGGCGTGGAGATGGACGAGCGCCTCGCCACGCAGGCGCGCGGCCACTTCGGCGCCGCCGAGCTGCTGGGCGCCGGCGCCCACGACGGCCACGCCAGCCTCGGGTGGCCCGACGCGGGGCGCCTCGCCCCGGGCCAGCTCGCGGACCTCGTGACCGTCGGTCTCGGCTCGGTGCGCCTGGCCGGCGCGCAGCCGGGGACGCTGCTCGAG
>JBBSRD010000004.1:0-29160 GCA_038243415.1 Actinomycetales bacterium
ATCCCCGAGAAAGAAGGCATCGTGCCCATGGGCTGGTACATGCTCTTCGGCGTCGACGCCGACGGCGTCCCCACCGAAGCCACCTGGGTCCAGGTCCGATGAGGAGGCGCACGAGCTCCGGCCGGCGCCTGGCCCTCACCACGGTGGCGTTCGGAGCGGCGCTGGCTCTGGCGGGCTGCACCGCGGGCACGGGCAGCACCGGTGGCACCGGTGGCACGGACGAGGCGGAGCGCACCGAGGCTCCGTCGTCCGCGCCGAGCGCCCGCCCCACGAGCCCCCTGCCCGGGGCGGACCTGTGGGTGAACCCCTACTCCTCGGCCTCCTGGGCCGTGGACGAGCTCCGCGACGCCGGTGACGACCAGGGGGCGGAGGCCATCGCCCGCCTGGCGGAGGTCCCGACGGCGACCTGGATGGGCGGCGAGACCGACACCCGGGTGAAGGCCACGCAGCTGACGACGGACGCCCAGAAGGCCGGCGACGTCCCGGTGCTCGTGGCCTACAACCTCCCCGAGCGCGACTGCGGGCAGTACTCGCGCGGCGGTGCTGGTTCGCCGGAGCAGTACCTGGGGTGGACGCGCGAGCTCGTGGCCGGGATCGGGGACCGACCCGCGGTCGTCGTCCTGGAGCCCGACGCGATCGCCCACGCGATCGTCGGCTGCGACGGCGGCCAGATGGCGACCGAGCGCTACGCGCTGCTCTCCGAGGCGGTGGACCTCTACGCGGAGAGCCCGAACGTGGGCCTCTACATCGACGCCGGCAACGCCAGCTGGGTGCCGGACACCGCCAAGGTGGCCGACGCGCTCCGCGACTCCGGCATCGACCGCGCCGCCGGCTTCTCCCTCAACGTCTCGAACTTCGAGCCGACGGAGGTCAGCACCCGGTACGGCAAGGAGGTCTCCTCGCTGCTCGGCGGGGACGTCCCGTTCGTCGTCGACACCTCGCGCAACGGCGCGGACGTCGAGGACGGCGACTGGTGCAACCCCTCCGCGGCGCGCCTGGGCGAGGAGCCCACCGCGCAGACCGACGACACGCTGGTCCACGGCCTGCTGTGGGTGAAGGTCCCGGGCGACTCCGACGGCACCTGCAAGGCCGGGGCACCGCCCGCGGGCCTGTGGTGGCAGTCCTTCGCCGACTCCCTCATCAGCTGACCCACCCGTCCCGCAGCACGATCCCTCCCGCAGCACCTCTCAGGAAGAGACTCGACATGGCCACCATCCTCGGCATCGGCGCCCACCCGGACGACCTCGAGCTGGGCTGCGCCGGGACCCTCGCCGCGCACGTCGCGGCAGGCGACCACGTCGTCATGCTCATCATCACCGACGGGACCGCCGGCCCCGGCGACGTCGGCCAGCGCGACGACGAGGCACGCCAGGCGGCGACCGTCATCGGCGCCGACATCGAGTTCGCCCACCTGCCCGACGGGTCCGTCTCGAACCACGAGCTCGCCCTGGTGCACGTGATCGAGGCGGCGTGCAAGCGTCACGGGGTCGACATGGCGTACACCCACGGGCAGAAGGACAGCCACCAGGACCACCGGGCGGTGGCCATGGCGTCGATGGGTGCGCTGCGCGGGGTACAGCGGGTGCTCTGCTACGACTCGCCGTCCTCGATCGGTTTCACGCCGAGCGTCTTCGTCGACATCACCGCCACGCTGGACAAGAAGGAGTCCGCCCTGGCCCAGCACATCAGCCAGGTGCACCACTCCGCGATGGCCTGCCTGAGCCTGGTGCGCACCCAGGCCGGCTACCGCGGCTTCCAGGCCCGGTGCGAGGCGGCCGAGGGCTTCGAGCCGCTGCGCCTGGTGCTCAGCGTCTGACGCGGTGGCAGGCGCGGCGCCAGCCCGCTCAGGCGTCGGGCAGGGCCAGCTGCACCAGCTCGGCCTCGCCCTGGCGGGTCGCCCACAGCGCCCGCCCGGGCGGCAGCGAGCGCATCCGGGTGCGGTGCAGCACCGGCCCCTCGTCGCCGGGCCCGGAGAGCAACAGCCCCGGCGTGCCCAGCTCCCGCAGGCGCCGCAGCACCGGTGAGGACAGCGCCGAGACCACGCCGCCCGCCGGCCGGGCCACGACGAGGTGGAGCCCCACGTCGCGGGCGACGGGCAGGAGGTCCAGGAGCGCGCTGAGCGGGTCACCGCTGGCGGCGGCCACGAGGTCGTGGTCGTCCACCACCACGAGCGCGCGGGGCCCGGACCACCAGGTGCCGGCGCGCAGCTGCTCGCGGGTGACGTCGGGCCCGGGCAGGCGGCCGGCGAGCTTGGTGAACAGCTCGCCGAGCACCCCGGCGGCTGCGGGCGCCGACGCGCAGTACTGCGAGAGGTGCGCGTCGTCGATCGCGTCGAGCAGGCCGCGCCGGTAGTCGACGACCACCACGCGCAGCTCCTCCGGGGTCCACCGCTCCGTCATCGCCGCGACCAGGGTGTGCAGGGCGCTCGTCCGTCCCGAGCGGGCGTCACCGAGGACCAGCAGGTGCGGGTCGTCGCCGAGCAGGTCGACGCGCAGCGGGGCGAGGTCGCTCCCCCGCAGGCCGACGGCGACACCGCGCTCCTGGCGGCCGGCGGACCCCAGAGCGCCTGCGCCGGCCGCCGCGTCGGTCCCTGCCCCGACGGCCCCTGCCCCGACAGCCCGCAGCTCGACGGCCCGCAGCTCTGGGCGGGTCAGCAGGGTCGGCAGCAGGCGCACGGTGGGGGCGACCGGGCCGTCCCACGCCTCGTGCAGCGCGGCCCCGAGGGCGGCGGGCGCCAGCATCTCCTCACCGGTCCGGACCCGGGGCAGGGCCACCTGGACCCGCCGGTCGCCCGCGGTGAGCATCCGCCCGGGAACGCTCGGCAGCGCCCTGGCGGCGGCGCGGGTGAACACCGAGTCCGAGGCCTCCCCCAGCCGCATCTCCAGCCGGTTGCCGATCGCGCCCTTCAGCGCCGGGTGCAGGTCCATCCAGCGGGGGCTGGCGACGACGAGGTGCACGCGGTGCGCCGCACCCCGGGTGGCGATCCCGGTGACGGCGGCCTCGAGGTCCTCGTGCTCGGCTCGCAGCACCGCCCACCCGTCGACGACGAGCACCACGTGCGGCTGGACCCCACCGCCAGCACCGTCGCCCGCCGCCTGCTGCGTCTCCCGTGCCTGCTGTGCCTCCCCGCGGTCGCGGGCGTCGAGCAGGGCGCCCACCTGGGCGACGGTGCGGCGCATCAGGTCCGGCTGCGAGCGCGGCGCCACCCCGCCCACGTGGGGCAGCGCTGCCAGGGGTGCGAGCGTCCCGCCGCCGAGGTCGAGGCAGTACACCTGCACCTGTGCGGGGGTGTGCGTCACGGCCAGGGCGGTGACCAGGCCAGCGAGCGCCACGGACTTCCCGCTGCCGGGGCGACCGACCACGCCGACGTGCCCGCCCTCGAGCGCCAGGTCGAGGGTGAAGGTCTGCTGGGCCTGGCGGTCGGGAAGGTCCACCACCCCGAGGGGCACCTGCAGCGCGCCGACGGGCCCGTTCGCGCTGAGCCCTCGGCCGCGGACGCGCACGAGGGGCCCGACGAGGCGGTCGAGCGTGACCTCGCGGGGCAGGGGCGGCAGCCAGACGGGGTCCACCCGGGCGATGCCGCGGGCGGACGCGGCGCTGGTGAGCGAGTCCGCGGCGACCACCATCGTCGAGCGCTGGGACGGGTCGGACAGGTCGAGCCCCAGGGCCGGCAGCGGCGCCGGGGAGCCGGCGCCGGGGCCGAAGCCGCTGAACGTCCGCGGGGCCACGGGGGCGCTGCGCACCGCGGCGGGGCCGGGGGTGACGTACGGCGAGGAGACCGTGGCCACGCGCAGGCGCTGGAAGACGGAGGTGTCGACCTTGAGGTACGCGGACCCCGGCACGGGCGGCAGCTCGTAGGCGTCGGCGGTACCGATGACGGTGCGGGACTCCGCGGAGGAGAAGGTGCGCAGCGCGATCCGGTAGCTGAGGTGGCTGTCGAGCCCTCGCAGCCGTCCCTCCTCGAGGCGCTGGGTGGCGAGGAGCAGGTGCACCCCGAGGCTGCGCCCGAGGCGCCCGACGGTGACGAACAGGTCGATCATCTCGGGCTCCTGGGTGAGGAGCTCGCTGAACTCGTCGACGATGACGAGCAGGTGGGGCATCGCCGGGAGGTCGTGGCGGTGACCGGACAGCCGGGCTTGGCGGTGCTCGCGGATGCTCGCCAGGGAGACGCCGCGCAGCAGGCGCTCTCGCCGGCGCAGCTCACCGCGCAGGGCGGTGGCCATCCGGGCGACGGTGTCGGGGTCGTCCTCCAGGTCGGTGATGGACCCGGCGACGTGGGGCAGGCCCACGGCGTCGACGAAGGTGGCGCCGCCCTTGAAGTCGACGAGCACCAGCGCGAGGTCCTCGGGGCTGTGCGTCAGCGCCAGTCCGGTGACCAGGGTGCGCAGCAGCTCGGACTTCCCCGACCCGGTGGCTCCGACGACGAGGCCGTGGGGCCCCATGCCGTCGAGCGCGGACTCCTTGAGGTCCAGCTCGACGGGTCGCCCGTCGACGTCGACGCCCAGCGGCACGCGCAGCAGGGCACGCTCGGGGCGCGGCGGCCAGACGCGTGCGGGGTCCAGGGCGCCGACGTCGGCGATGCGCAGCAGGCCGGGCAGGTCGGAGACGTCGGAGAGGGAGAACTCGCCGATCTCGTGGGAGAGCTCCAGCGGCGCCAAGGCCCTGGTGGTCGCGTCGGCGTCGGCCAGGGACAGCGCGTCGGCCGTGATCGACGTCGCCGCAGGGAGCGCGCCCGAGCCGGAGGCGTGGAGCGGGGGCAGGGGCGTGCGCTCCACGAAGGAGACTGCGCCGTCGTCGCCGACCAGGACGCTGACGTCGACGCCGGACGGCTCGGGCGCGCCGTCGGTGACGAGGACGAGCAGCGCCACGCCGAGCTCGGGGGCGTCGGCGAAGGCGGCCGCCTCGACGGGGGTCAGCGGCCCGTCGACGAGGAGGACGAGCGCCGGGCCGGCCGCAGCAGCCGACGTGAGCGTCGACCAGGGGTTGTTGGGCTGTGTCGAGGACCGGCGGCGGCGCTCCAGCTCGGGGCCGAGCAGGTCCGCGAGGTCACCGGCGGAGGTGGCGAGGAGCAGCGGCTCGGGGCCGTCGCCGGCCTCCGGGGAGGGGTGGCGGACGTGCGGGAGCCACTTGGTGTGCTCCCAGGCACGAGCGGCCGCTGCGCTCGGCGCGGCGACCGCGAGGCGCACGTCGTCGGGGGCGTGGAGGGTGGTGAGCTGCGCGACGACGGCGCGGGCGAGGGCGCGCACCGCCGCGGCGGAGCCGACGATCGTCGTGGTGCCTGCCCTCAGCGGGAGGGCGACGGGGACGCCCTCCACGGTGCCGGCCACCTCCACGAGGCGGCGGGCGGCGTCCTCCGCCGCGGGGTCGAGGGCGGCGGTCGGCTCGGCCTCGCGGTACCCGGGGGCCGCGAGCGCGGGGACGGCGCCGACGCCCACGCGCAGGTGGAGGAAGTCGGCGTCGCCGGGGCGCCGCTGCCACGTCCGCTCCCCCGCGGCCACGAGCGCCGCCATCGACGCCGGCTCGGGGTGGGCCGCGCGGGCGGCGTCGCGCTGGGTGGTCGCGGCCTCGGCGAGGCGGGTCCTGGCGTCGGCGAGGTGGTCGAACCAGCGGCTGCGGCTGTCGAAGCGCTGGCCCTGGGTGCGGTTCCGCATCGTCACGAACATGGCCAGCCCCATGCCGAGGGAGCCGAGGACGAACACGCCGCCGGCGATGAGCAGCAGCGGGTTGCCGTTGACGAGGGCGACGACGAGCATCCCGACGCTGCCGAGGACGAGGAACAGGGCGTAGGTCCACGGGGAGACGCCGCTCTGGTCCGGCATCGACGGGGGCGGTGAGAGGCGCACAGGCTCGGCGGTCGCGCCCACGTCCCCCGTCGCCCGGCGCGGGCGCCGGTGGACGAGCCGGCCCGACGGCGCTGCCGGGGCAGAGGTGGGCGCCGGTGTCGCTTCCGGTGACGGATCAAGGCTCACGGTGGTCCCAACGGGTGATGGACGGGGTGCTGGCCGGGTGACGTGACGCCGTCACGGTGGCTCCAGGGGTGGTATCGGTGCGCACAGTGCGACACATGAGTGCCCAGGACCTGAGCGTGTCGCTGCCCGGAGCCACGGGGCGCGGGCACCGGCTCGGCGTCGACGGACAGGCCGCCGTGCACGGGGCCGGCCCCGCCGCCGCGCACGCCGCCGCTCCGACGCCACCGCCGGTCACGCCGTGGGCTGGGACCGCAGCGCCGTCGCCCGTCCCCTCCCCTGCTCCTCCCTCGACGCCGGCTGCACCTTCCTGGTGCCGGGTGAGGGTGCACGGGCCGCACGGCGCGATCGACCTCGCCCTGCCCACCGCCCGCACCGCCGGTGACCTCGTCGCCGAGCTGGCGGGGCGGCTTCTCCCCGGAGCGCCGCTGGCCGACGCCTCGTGGCGCCTGCACCGGCTCGGCGGCCGGCCCCTGGACCCCGACGCCGCGTTCGCCGCAGCCCTCCCCCACGACGGCGAGGTCTTCCACCTCGACGCCGCACCCCTCGCCGAGCCGGCCCGGGTGGTCGACGACGCCCTCGACGTCCTGGCCCGGTCGGCGGGGAGCAGCGGCCGGTGGAGCGCAGCGAGCCTCGCGAGCGCCGCGGGGGCGGCAGCGATCGCCGCGTCCACGCTGCTGAGCCTCGTGATGGCGGTCCTCACGCCCCGGGGCGTCGCGCTGCCGCTGCTGCTGGCGGCGAGCCTCCTGGCTGCTTCGCTGCTCGTGCCCCGCGAGCCGGGCGCCGACGCCGAGGACGACGCGGCGGCAGACCGCTCGCCGGCCCGTGACGTCTCGCGCGGCATCGCCGCCGGCGCCGCCCTGCCCGCGTGGGCGGCCGCCGGGTTCGCCCTGGCGCACCTCACGGGCGGGGGCTGGCCCACCGGCCTCGCCCTCGTGGGGCTCGGCACCGCCGTCGGGGCCGGGGCGGCCGCCGTCGCCGTGCCGTCGCTGGTGCACGTGTGGTCGCTGCCCGCGGCCTCCGGCCTCATGGCCGGCATCGGGGGCGCCATGGTGGGGTCAGGGGCGGTGACCGAGGTCCGGGCGGCGGCGCTGCTGGGCACCGCGGCGGTGCTGCTCGTCGCGACCCTGCCGTGGCTGCTCACCCGGACGCCGCAGTGGAGCTCGCCTGAACCTCCCGAGGGAGGCGCCGCCCAGCTGGAGGAGTGGGCCGGGCGCACCCGCGCCTCGCTCACCGCCGTGTCGGTGTCCGCAGCGGCCACCGTCGCCGTGTGCTCCGTGGTCCTCGCCGGCAGCGGAGGGGAGCTGGCGCGCTGGCTGGCGCTCGCCCTGGCCGTGGTCCTCGCCCTGCGCGCCCGCCGGAGCCGGTTCGCCCTGGAGTCCGGCGCGATGCTGGCCGGCGGCCTGCTGCCGCTCGGGATCATGGCTGCGGGGCTCGCCGCCGGCGCCGGCACCGGTGCGCGCACGTTCCTGGTGATCGCCGTGGTGGTGGTTCTCGCCGGCTCGCTGGGGCTGGTGTCCGTCCTGCGCCGGGCCGCCGGCGGGGACGACGGCGGGCTGCAGCGGCTCGGGCGGGCGAGGGTGCGCCGCACGCTCGGCCTGGCCGAGACGCTGATGGCCGTCGCGGTGCTGCCGCTGCTGCTGGGCGTCATGGGCTTGTACACCGCGGCGGCGGACGCCGGCGCCTCGATGTAGGGGCGCCGGCGCGAGCCGCTGCGGAGCGTGCTGGAACGGTCAGGCGCCCACCCGGTCGAGCGTCGGCGCCGTGGTGGCCGCGGTGGCGGCCGACGGGCTCGACGGCCGGTCGAAGGACCAACTCGTGGAGAGCTGTTCCGGCTCGATCGGGGCCGGAGCCACGTCGTCGACCGCCGGGGCCGGCTGAGGTGCCGGCGCGGGGACCGGTACCGGTGCCGGCGCTGGCGCCGGTGCGGGGACTGGCGCCGGTGCGGGTGCGGGGACTGGCGCCGGTGCGGGGACTGGCACCGGTACCGGCGCTGGTGCCGGTGCCGGGGCCGACCTGGGATCCGGTCCGGGGGTCGCTGCCGGAGCCGGAGCTGATGCCGGAGCCCGTTCCGCCACAGCGGACCGCGCGGGTGCAGGCGCGGGCACCACAGCGGGGGCCGGGACGGGTGCTGCCGGCGCCGAGGCGACGGGCTTCGGCGCCACCGGTACCGCTACCGGTGCTCGGTCCGCCTGCGAGGCCGGCGCCGCGGGGGTCCGGTCCGCCTGCGGCGCCCGTGTCGTGGTCGGTGGCTCAGGATCCTTCACCCGTTCGCCAGGCACGGCCGCTCCGTCGGGAGCAGCAAGATCACCCATCGCGTCGCCGCCCTCACCGGGAGGGGCCGTGATCAGCACGGGCGCACCCTGAGAGAGGCCCGACGCAGCGGGAGTGATGGCACCGGTCCGGGGATCGGCGGTGGCGACCATCCAGGTGACCTTGCCGTCCGCGCCGTCCGCCTCGCTCGACGTGGCTCCGGAGGCCGGGGCGTCCTTCACGCGCTGGGCCGCCGGCCCGTCCGCGGTGCGGGACCTCGGGGTGAAGGTCGGGTCGCCGTCCGAGGGACGCAGGAGCCGCGGCTTCCCCGCACCGTCGAAGAGATCGTCGTCCGCTCCCGTCTGCACCGTCCTCGGTGGGACGCGGGGCTCCTCCGGGGGTGAGGCCGCGTCGTCGGACGCGGGTCGGACGGCTGACGCCTGCCTGTCCTCTCGTTCTGGCTCCCCGTCGCGCTCGAGGTCGGCGGTGGGCTCGGGGCCCTGACGGAGCCGCGGCTCAGGCTCCGGCGCGTCGGACAGCTCGGGGGCTGCTCGATCCTCAGGGACAGGTCGCTCCTCGGGGGCAGACCGCTCACGGAGGGGGGACGCCGGCACCGGCGGCGCCGCCTGGCGCTCCTGCTTCGCCTCGGCGTCAGCCTTCGGGGCCGGCTCAGGCTTCGGCGCCGGCTCGGGCTTCGGGGCCGGCTCGGGCTTCGAGTCGGCCTTCGAGTCGGCCTCGTCAGTCTTCTGCTCCGGCTCCGCATGCTCTGCCTGCTCTGCCTGCTCTGCCTGCTCTGCCTGCTCTGCCTGCTCGTCGGGCACCTGCTCGTGCGCCTTCTCCTCAACCGGCTGCTCAGGCGGCGCCGGCTGCTTCTCGGGCGCGGGCTCGGGCACCGGCTCAGCACGTCGTTCCGGCTGCCGGTCCGCGGCCTGCGGCGCTGGCGCCGGGCGGGGCGCACGAACGTCCCGCGCCTTCGGCGGCGCAGGCTCCTCCCGCGGGGGCGAGACCTTGTCAGGTGCGGGGGTCGGCTTCTCGTCCTTGGTCATCCCGGGCCAGGAGAAGTCCCACTTGTCCGAGGTTCCCCAGGGGGTGGGCTCGCTCGAGGCCTCACCGCCGCTGCCACCACCCGTCGGTGCAGCAGTCCTCGGCCGCTCGCTCGCCGATCGCGGCGCGTCAGCCTTGCCCGTGCTCTCGCGCCCGGCGGGTGCGTCCGGCGCGGCGACGGTGGCCGGTACGTCCCCGCTGGACGTCGACCGAGGCGAGCTGGTCGGCGCGGAGCCCCCGCTCGTGGCGCCGCCGTCGGCGGCGTCACCGCGCAGCCGCGACCCGCCGTCGCCCGGAGCGTCCTGCCCCGTGGGCGAAGCGTCGCCGGAGGGAGCCGTCTCCGCGGACATCGGCTCGGTGATCCCGAACGCCGACTCCTTCGCGGAGGCCGGGCTGACGTCGTCGCTCCCGGCGCTGTGCGCCCCGGAGGCGATCGCGAGCCCGACGGTGGCGCCCACGGCCAGCAGGCCGCCGCTCTTCCAGGCGCGCGCGCTGGGCGGCGTCAGCTTCGTCGACATGCTGCTCCTCTGCCTTTCCGCGGGCACCTCGGAATGGCGCCTCGATGACGAGCGGAAACGTAACAGCGCGCCTATACCACACGGTCCGCAACATCTGGTGACGGATAGGGAATGGCGTCTACCATTCAGGGGTGGCAAGCCGCCGGACGCTCATCGACGTCGAAGACTTCAACCGCCGTCGCGGCGTCGCCGCTCTGCTGCGCGGCGACTCTCTCGACCTCGAGGAAGTACCCCCGCGACCGAACGCCGCCATCGCTGCCGGCGTCATCATCGCGCTGCTCCTGTGCGGTGGGTCGGTGGCCAGCGCCTACCTCAGCGGACGCCCCCCGAAAGGCTGGGACGCTGACGGGTCCCTGGTGCTCGACAAGGCCACCGGGGCCCGCTACGTGGCCGATCAGGGCGTCCTGCGCCCCGCTCCGAGCCTCACCTCGGCACTCCTGGCAGGGGCGCGCGAGACCCCGGTGCTCGTGCCCCACCCGCTGATCGCCGAGGCCGCCACCGGCGCCCCGCTGGCAGGGGACGACCTGCCCGAGCGACCGCCGTCGCTGCCGGCCACCCCGACCGGCTTCACCGGCTGCTGGGACGGGAGCTCCCTGGACGTCTACGCGGGAGCCCCGGACACCACCGGGACCTCCGCGACGGGGCTGCTCGCGCAGGCCCCCGGCGGCGAGCCGTTCTTGATCTCCGGCCGCACAGGTCACCCGATCAGCCCTGCCGCCATCACCTCCCTGGGCTACTCCGACGCCCAGGTCCGGCCCGTCCCCGCCGCCTGGCTGGCCCTCGTGCCGACCGGGACGGCCCTGGACCTGCTCCCGGCGGTGCCCGTCGACCCGGCGCGAGGGGTGCCCGGCGTCGGGTCCCTCGGCGAGGTGGTCGTCGACGCCAGCACCGGGCGGCGCTTCCTCGTCGGCGACGGGACGCTGGCCCCCTTCGCCAACCCCACGTCCGAGGCGCTGGGGCCGGCACCGGCGCGCGAGCTGCCCGACGCCGTCGTCGCCGCCGCACCACCCGGTCCCCCGGTGGGCATCGCCGACGCGCCGAGCACCCCGCCGGTGCTCCCCGACCGCGGGGTCGAGGTGGTGCCGTGCGTGCGCAGCTCCGACGGGCTGGTCACCCTCGAGGCCGCCGTCGCCGACGCCGGGACCGCTCCTGCCCTCCCGCACCTGCTGGGCGGCGCTCCCGAGACGCAGGCGCCCGACGGCACCGGGGGCGACGGGGCGGTGCCCGTCGCCTGGCACTTCCCCCGCGGTGAGGGCGCGCTGCTGGGGCCGTCGAACCTCGACGAGGGCGGCGACGGGCCCGCGCGCTCGACGGCAGGCATCCGGCTCGTCGACGCGGGCGTCGCCCATCCCGTGGAGGACGACGGCGCTCTCACCGCTCTGGGCTATGCACGTGAGCAGACAGTTCTTCTGCCTGACGGTTGGTTGGCCCTGCTGGTGCGCGGAGGGTCATTGTCGTCACGGTGAGGCAGTCGCCTTTGCCGAGCGTCCCTGCATTCCTTCTTCCGGGGCCTCCCTGTGGACAGACCGCGCCTTTCTTGGCTCGAGTGCGGTTGACATCGCGCGCTCGCACCACGACCACGACACAGGGGTGACCACGATGGCAGGACTGTTCGACGCGTCGACGACCACGATGCGCCAGACGGCCACACAGGTCGAGACCGAGACCGACAACATCTGCCTGGACCTCCAGGGGCTGCTCACCAAGCTGAGCGCGCTGCAGGGCCTGTGGATCGGTGACGGCAACACGGCGTTCCTCAGTGCCAGGACGCGCTACCAGGACGCCAACGTGCGCCTGAACCAGGCGCTCGTCGAGATCGCCCGGCTCATCAAGGCCAACAAGGCCCGGTACACCGCGGACGACGCCCAGGCCTCCACGGCGCTCAGCAGCGCCGGCGCCCGGTTCGAGGTCCCCGGCTTCTGAGCCGGCTCCTCTCGACCCACCACCTCACGCAGGAGACACCCATGGCTGATCGCATCAAGGTCGACGCCGGCTCGCTCAACACCGCCGTCGGCGACCTCGCCGCCGGCGTGGCCAGCGCCGGCACCCGCCTGTCCGACCTCAAGGCCGCCATCGCCCCGATGGTCGCCACGTGGGAGGGCTCCGCCCAGCAGGCCTACCAGGCGCAGCAGACGAAGTGGGACACCGCCTGGAACGACCTCACGGCCGCGCTCGGGAACCTGCAGACGTCCACGCAGCGCTCGAACGAGGACCACTCCAACGGTGAGAGCACAAACACCGCAGCCTGGGGTTGAGCCCCGTGGCGCCGACCTTCGACGTCCTCACCGAGCAGCTCGGAGAGGCTGAGGCCGATGCAGCGTCAGGACGTCCACCTGTCGGCGGAGCGGGACGTCGCCATCACCGTCGGGGCGAGGCGACAGTCGCAGCCGGTGGTCCTCACCGTCGATGCGGCGCGAGCCGCGCACGACGGCTCGTGGTTCGCCGACCCCGACGGTCAGCTCTGGCTGGCCGAGGCGGTGCCGGCTACCTCCCTGTCGCGCTGAGCAGCGCCCTCGCCGGCTCGGCCGCGAGCCAGAGGTCCGCGAGCGCCTCGTGGCCGCGCGAGGTCGGGTGGACGCCGTCGCCGCTCAGGGGACCCGCGCCGAGCTCGTCGGCGAGCGCCGTCATCGAGGCGCAGGCCGGGATGACCGTGGCTCCGGCCCGCTGGGCGACCCGGTCGATGGCGGCGACGCGTGCGTCGAGGTCCTCGAGCCACGCGCGCTGGCGCTCGTCCACGACGATGACGAACGGCTCGACGAGCACGATGGCTGTCGAGGTCGCCACGAGGGGTGCGAGCAGCGCGTCATAGCGCTCCTCGAACTCCCCCACGTCGTTGGTCTGGCCGGCGTCGAAGCGGCGAGCGGTGTCGTTGATGCCCACGGCCACCGAGAGCACGTCGGGGCGCTGCGCGAGCACGTCGTCGTCCCACCGGGCGGCCAGGTCGACGAGCCGGTCCCCGTCGGTGCCCCGGTTGACGACGACGGCGGCCTCGCCCAGGGCGCGGGCGACCATCGCCACGTACCCGTCCCCCAGCGGCCCCTCACCGAGGTCGGGCCCGATGCTGTCGGTCCGTCTCGCGTCGGTGATGGAGTCGCCGATCATGACGACGCGGGCAGGCTCGGCGGCGGGGCGCTGGGTCACCCGAGCGACCCTACGGCCGGCCCGTCGTGGGAGCCGGGCACCGGGAGGCTCAGCCGTCAACGTCTTCAGCGGTCAGGCCACGGACGTCGGCGCCAAGATCGCGCAGGCGCTCAGGCGCAGCGACGTAGGTGGTGCGGTTGACCTCGAGGGGATGCAGCTCACCCGACGTGTCGCTCACGCGTCGCGTCACCGTCGCGTCACCGTCGCGTCGCGGGAGCTGCTCCGCGACGGCGGACCGCCTCCCCTCCTCCTGCACGTCGAGCGCCGCATCGAGCCGTCCGCCGCTCCACCCCTGATCCAGCGCCTGCCAGGTCAGCCCAGCCCAGCGCAGGTCTGCGGCGCCATGCCGCCGACGGGGGCGTCGCGGTCCAGGGTGGTGGGGAACGCGTAGCCCTCCGCGGACGCCGCGACGACGTTGCCAGCGCCCGCACTCCTGGACCAGATGAGGCTCACGTGATTCATCGTTGGCACAGGTTCCTCTGGGACGTCCAGGGCAGCGGCCCGGGGTGAGTCCGTCAGGGTGGCGTGCGGCGCAACGGCGCAGGGCCCGCCACCCACGGAGCGAAACAGCCCTCGTATGTCAGGACATGACTTGACACCCCTCGCCGGCCCGGTCCACAGTGCTCGCAGCGGCCGCCCCTCGCGCCGCTCCCGACACGACGACGTGGAGGTCCCCGTCAGCGACGACGACGCCGCACGCTCGGCCCGGCGAGCTGCTCCGTCCCTCACCCCCTGTGCCCAGCACCCACGGAGAACCCTGTGACGACCCCCGCCGACTCGATCGACACCGCCGACACCGCCGAGCTGCCCACCGCGCTCGCCGCCCGCACCACACCGACCGCACTGTGGAACGACTCCGCCGAGCCCGGCGAGCTGAGACGCTCCATCGCCTGGGGCGCCGTGGGCGCCACCTGCAACCCGGTGATCGCCCTGGCGGCGATCCACCACGACACGGAGCGGTGGACGGCGCGCCTGCGCGAGCTCGCCGAGGCTCACCCGACCGACGGGGAGTCCGCCCTGGGCTGGCGGGTCGTCGAGGAGCTCTCCGTCGATGCCGCCCAGCTCCTGGAGCCTGCCTTCGAGGCCTCCGGCGGGCGCGACGGCCGGCTCTCGATGCAGACCGACCCGCGCCTGCACCGCGACGCCGACGCCCTCGTGCAGCAGGCGGTGCGCTTCTCCGCGCTCGCGCCCAACATCATCGTGAAGATCCCCGCCACGAGGACCGGCCTGGTCGCCATGGAGGAGGCCACCTACCGCGGCGTCTCCATCAACGCCACCGTCTCCTTCACCGTGGCGCAGGCCGTGGCCGTCGCCGAGGCGATCGAGCGCGGCCTGGCCCGCCGCGAGGCCGAGGGCCTGGAGATGGTCGAGCTCGGCTCCGTCGCCACGATCATGGGCGGGCGCCTGGACGACTGGCTGAAGGCGCGGGCCGCGAAGGACCGCGTGCTCGTCGAGCCCGGGTACCTGGACTGGGCCGGGGTGGCGGCGCTGAAGAAGGCGCACCACCTGTTCGTCGAGCGCGGCTACCGGGTGCGCGTGCTCTCCGCGGCGTTCCGCAACCACCTCCAGTGGAGCGAGCTGCAGGGCGGCGACCTCGTGGTCTCGCCCCCCTTCGACTGGCAGGCGCGCATCAACGAGAACCGCATCGCCGTCGACCCCCAGGCCATCGACCGCCCGGTGGACCCGGCGATCATCGCTGCGCTGCGGGACAAGGTGCCGGAGTTCACCAGGGCGTACGACGAGGACGGCATGGCCCCCGAGGAGTTCGAGCGGTTCGGGGCCACCGTGGCCACGCTGCGCCAGTTCCTCGAGGCCGACGCGGACCTCGACGCGCTGGTGCGCGACGTCCTGGTCCCCCGGGTCTGAGGCGACCAGCATGGCGGGCATGACCAGCACCGGCACGACGAGCGCGGGTCCCCACGTCCGCGCGGGCTCCAGCGCGGACGGACCGTGGGACGTCGTCGTCACCCCGCAGAGCGCGGGATGGGGATGGACGTCGCTGCGCGTCGCCGACCTCTCCCCCGGCCAGCAGCTCCCTCTGCAGACCGGGGGCGACGAGGTGGTGCTCGTCCCGCTGCACGGTGGCCTCGACGTCGCCGTCGGCGAGGCCGTGCACCGCCTCGAGGGCCGCACCTCGGTCTTCGCAGGAGCCACCGACGTGCTGTACCTGCCGCAGGGCACGCGGGCGGTCATTACCGCCCGCGGTGAGGTCGGCGCGCGGGTGGCGGTCCCCGGCGCGCTCGTCGGTGACGGGCACGACCCGCTCCCGGTCCGGCGGGTGGCCGCCGCCGACGTGGCCGTGGAGCTGCGCGGCGCCGGCACCTGCACCCGGGAGGTGCGCAACTTCGCCTCCGCGGACGTGCCGATCGCCCGGCGCCTCATCGCCGTGGAGGTCGTCACGCCGGCGGGCAGCTGGTCCTCCTACCCGCCGCACAAGCACGACGAGGCCAGCGACGTCGAGAGCGAGCTGGAGGAGGTCTACTACTACGAGGTCCAGCCCGGGCCGGGCGGCCAGCCGGGGATGGGCTACCACCGCACCTACGGCACGGATGCGCGTCCGGCCGACGTGCTCGCGGAGGTGCGTGACCGCGACGTGGTGCTCGTGCCCCACGGCTGGCACGGCCCCTGCATGGCCACGCCGGGGAACCACCTCTACTACCTCAACGCCATGGCCGGACCCGCGCAGGACCGGGCCTGGCGCATCGTCGACGATCCCGACCACGCTTGGGTGCGCGCCACCTGGGCGAACCAGGCGCCCGACCCGCGGCTGCCGCTAGGCGGGCCCTCGACCCACGGGGTGGACGCCCGATGAGCACCGTCCGCCTCACCGTCGCGCAGGCGACCGTGGCCTTCCTGGCGGCCCAGCACGTCGAGCGCGACGGCGAGCGCCAGCGCTTCTTCGCCGGCTGCCTCGGCATCTTCGGCCACGGTAACGTCGCCGGCCTCGGCCAGGCGCTGCTGCAGGCCGAGCTCGACGCCGAGGCTGACGGCACGGAACCCTCCCTGCGCTACGTCCTAGGGCGCAACGAGCAGGCGATGGTGCACACCGCCGTCGCCTACGCCCGCGCCAAGGACCGGCTGCAGACGTGGGCGGTCTCGACGTCCGTCGGGCCCGGCGCGACGAACATGGTGACCGGCGCGGCGCTGGCGACCATCAACCGCCTGCCCGTGCTGCTGCTGCCCGCCGACACCTTCGCCACCCGCGCCTCGGGCGCGGTGCTCCAGGAGCTGGAGCGCCCCGACTCCGGCGACGTCACCGTCAACGACGTCTTCCGGCCCGTCTCGCGGTGGTTCGACCGGGTGTGGCGCCCCGAGCAGCTCCCGAGCGCCCTGCTGGGGGCGATGCGGGTGCTCACCGACCCCGTCGAGACCGGCGCGGCCACCGTGTGCCTGCCCCAGGACGTGCAGGCCGAGGCCCACGACTGGCCGGTCGAGCTGTTCGCCGAGCGCACCTGGCACGTCGGGCGCCCGCTGCCGGAGCGTGCCGCGCTGGCCCGCGCGGTCGAGGTGATCCGCTCGGCGCGCAGACCACTGATCGTCGCGGGCGGAGGCGTCCACCACTCGGGGGCGCAGGACGCGCTGGCCGCGCTCGCCGAGGCGACCGGCGTCCCCGTCGGCCAGACCCAGACCGGCAAGGGCGCGCTGACCTACGACCACCCCCAGTCCGTCGGCGCCATCGGCGCGACGGGGACCACCGCCGCCAACGCCCTGGCCGCCGACGCGGACGTGGTCGTCGGCGTGGGCACCCGCTTCCAGGACTTCACGACCGCCTCGCGCACCGCCTTCCAGGACCCCGGCGTGCGGTTCGTGACGCTCAACGTCGCCACCCTCGACGCGGTGAAGCACGCCGCGGTGCCCCTGGTCGCCGACGCCCGCGACGGCCTGGAGGCGTTGGCCGTCGAGCTGGCCGGCTGGAGCGTCGACGACGCCTACCGGGCGCGGGTCGCAGCCCTGCGCGCGGAGTGGGACGCCGCCGTCGCCGCGGTCTACGCCAGGGACGGGATCGACGCGGGCGAAGCCGGCGACCTTGACGCGGTGCCGACCCAGAACGAGGTGCTGGGCGCCGTCAACGAGCTCTCCGACCCCCGCGACGTCGTCGTGTGCGCCGCCGGCTCGATCCCGGGCGACCTGCACAAGCTGTGGCAGGTGCGCGACGCGAAGGGCTACCACGTGGAGTACGGCTACTCCTGCATGGGCTACGAGGTGGCCGGGGGCATCGGGGTGGCCATGGCCCAGCCGGACCGCGACGTCTTCGTCATGGTCGGTGACGGCTCCTACCTCATGATGGCCACCGAGCTGGTCACCGCGGTCCAGGAGGGCGTGAAGATCATCGTCGTCCTCGTGCAGAACCACGGCTTCGCCTCGATCGGGGCGCTCTCGGAGGAGCTGGGCAGCCAGCGCTTCGGCACCGACTACCGCGCGCGCACCGCCAGCGGGCGCCTCGACGGCGACGTGCTCCCGGTCGACCTGGCCGCGAACGCGCAGAGCCTCGGCGTCCCCGTCGTCCGCGCCGGTTCCCGCCGCGAGCTCGAGAGCGCCATCGTCGGCGCGAAGGCGTCGGCGGGCGCCACCGTCATCCACGTCGAGACCGACCCGCTCGTGCGCGCCCCCGAGAGCGAGAGCTGGTGGGACGTGCCCGTCTCGGAGGTCTCGACGCTGGCCTCCACCCAGGGCGCCCGCACCGCCTACGAGAAGTACAAGGCCGCCCAGCGGCACTACCTGTCCCCCTCTGAGACCCCCAGGAGCACCCCGTGACCGAGACGGACGTCGTCACCCACTGGATCGCCGGAGCGGCCACCCGCGGAGAGTCCACCCGCACCGCGCCGGTCTACGACCCGGCCACCGGCGAGGTGGCCCGCGAGGTGGCCCTGGCCGAGCCCTCCGACGTCGACGCGGCGGTGAGCGCGGCCGCGGCGGCGTTCCCCGCCTGGCGCGACGCCTCCCTGGCCAAGCGCACCCAGGTGCTGTTCGCCTTCCGCGAGCTGCTCAACGCCCGCGCCCCCGAGCTCGCGGCGATCATCACCGCCGAGCACGGCAAGGTGCTCTCCGACGCCGCCGGTGAGGTGGCCCGCGGCCAGGAGGTCGTGGAGCTCGCCTGCGGCATGCCCCACCTGCTCAAGGGCGGGTACACCGAGAACGCCTCCACCAGCGTCGACGTGCACTCCGTGCGTCAGCCGCTCGGCGTGGTCGCGGTCATCTCCCCGTTCAACTTCCCCGCGATGGTCCCGATGTGGTTCTTCCCCGTCGCCATCGCCGCCGGCAACGCCGTGGTGCTCAAGCCCAGCGAGAAGGACCCCTCCGCCGCGCTGTGGCTGGCCCGCCTCTGGCAGGAGGCCGGGCTGCCCGACGGGATCTTCACCGTGGTGCAGGGCGACAAGGTCGCCGTCGACGCTCTCCTGACCCACCCCCACGTCGCGGCGGTCTCCTTCGTCGGTTCCACCCCGATCGCCCGCCACGTCTACGAGACCGCCACGGCCGCGGGCAAGCGCGTCCAGGCCCTGGGCGGGGCGAAGAACCACATGGTGGTGCTGCCCGACGCCGACCTCGACGTCGCCGCGGACTCCGCGATCAACGCCGGCTTCGGCTCCGCCGGGGAGCGGTGCATGGCGATCTCCGCGCTGGTGGCCGTCGGCGGGATCGGCGACGCGCTCGGCGCGAAGATCGCCGAGCGCGCCGAGACGCTCGTCATCGGCGACGGGCGGCGCTCCTGCGACATGGGCCCGCTGGTCACCCGGGCCCACCGCGACACCGTCGCCTCTTACGTCGACGTGGCCGCGGGCGACGGGGCCACCGTCGTGGTGGACGGGCGCGGGGTGAGCCCCGACGCCGACGGCCAGGGCTTCTTCCTCGGACCCACCCTCCTGGACCACGTGCCGACCACGTCGCGGGCCTACACCGAGGAGATCTTCGGCCCCGTGCTCTCCGTCCTGCGGGTGGAGAGCTACGCGGAGGCCGTGGACATGGTGAACAGCAACCCCTACGGGAACGGTGTGGCGATCTTCACCGGAGACGGCGGAGCCGCTCGCCGGTTTGCGAACGAGGTGAGCGTAGGGATGATCGGGGTGAACGTCCCCGTACCGGTACCGATGGCCTACTACTCCTTCGGGGGCTGGAAGAGCTCCCTCTTCGGGGACTCCCACGCCCACGGCACCGAGGGGGTCCACTTCTTCACCCGCGGCAAGGTCGTCACCACCCGCTGGGCCGACCCCTCCGTGACCCAGAGCCACGCCGGGATCGACCTCGGCTTCCCCACCAACGCCTGACACCCCCCTCTGGGAGGAGACCCATGAAGCTCGGAATCCTCGGCGTCGGCCGCATCGGCGCCATGCACGCCGGCAACGCCACGCGGTGCGCCGCCGTCGACGAGGTGGGGCGGCACGACGCCGACGCCCCGCGCGCGGTCGCGCTCGCCGCGGAGCTGGGCGCCAGCAGCACCGGGGTCCCGGTGCGGGCCGCCGCCGACGTCGGCGAGCTGTTCGCCGCCGTCGACGCCGTCCTCGTCGCCACCCCCAGCGCCACCCACCCCGCCGTGGTCACCGCGGCGCTGGGGGCCGGCCTGCCGGTGCTGTGCGAGAAGCCGCTGGCGCTGGACCCCGGCGAGGTGACCCGGCTCGCGGACCTGGCCGACGCCGAGGGCGTCCCCCTGGTCGTGGGGTTCCAGCGGCGCTTCGACCCGGCGCTGACCGCGATGCGGGCGGCCGTCGCGGCCGGGGAGTACGGGCCGGTGTACCTGGTGCGCGCGCTCGCCATGGACCACCGGCCGCCGTCGATGGACTACATCGCCACCTCCGGCGGCATCTTCGTGGACCAGCTCATCCACGACCTCGACGCCGTCCCGTGGCTCCTCGGCGAGCCCGTGGTCTCCGTGCACGCTGCCGGCTCCGTGGTCGTGGACCCCGCCTTCGCCGACGCCGGCGACGTGGACACCGCCGTCGTCACGCTCACCTTCGCGTCCGGGACGCTGGGCGTGGTCGTCGGCGGGCGCAGCAACGGCGGCGGGTACGACAACCGCCTCGAGCTCTCCGCGGAGCTCGCCTCGGTCACCGCCGGGCTCGACGCCTCGACGCCGCTGACCTCGCTGGAGGCCGGCGTCGCCGCCCCCGTCGACCCCTACCCCGGCTTCATCGACCGGTGGGCCGTCGCCTACGCCGCGGAGCTGGACGCCTTCGCGGCCATCGCGACCGGCGGCGCCCCGAACACCTCGCCGGCGCGCGACAGCCTGCACGCGCTCGCCGTCGCCGAGGCCTGCGGGCGCTCGCTGCGCGAGGGCGCGACCGTCCGCGTCGCACCGGCAGGCACGTCGTCCGGGGTGCGCGCGTGAAGATCGCGGCGGCCCCCATCAGCTGGGGCGTCTGCGAGGTCCCCGGCTGGGGCGCCGTGCTGGACCCGGGCCGCGTCCTCGCCTCGATGGCGCGCCTCGGGCTGGACGCCACCGAGCTCGGCCCGCCCGGCTGGCTCCCCCAGGACCCCGCCGAGCTGACGCGCGTGCTCGCCGCGGCGGGCACCTCGTTGATCGGCGGCTTCCTCGCCGTCCCCCTGCACCTCGCCCTCGACGAGCGCCGAGGCGAGCAGGTCCTGCGCGACGCCGCCACCAGCATCGGGGCGCTCGCCGGCGCCGGGGCCATCACCCTCGTGCTCGCCGCGGCCACCGGCGTCGACGGCTACGACGCCCGTTCCCGCCTCGACGCCGCGCAGCGGGACCAGCTGCTCGCCGGCGCCGACGCGGTCGCGGCCCTGGCTGGCGAGCACGGCCTGAAGACGGTGCTGCACCCGCACGTGGGCACCCTCGTGGAGACGCCCGAGGAGATCGACGCGTTCGCCTCCGGCTCCTCCGTGGACCTGTGCCTGGACACCGGCCACGTCCTCGCCGCCGGCGGCGACCCCGTCGCCGTGGCGCAGAGGTGGTCGAGCCGCATCGCCCACGTCCACGTCAAGGACGTCGACGCCTCCCTCGCGGCGTCCGTGCTCGAGGGGGAGCTGACCTACGCCGAGGCCGTGCGCGCCGGGATGTACCGCCCGCTGGGGCGCGGCGCCGTCGACCTGGGCGGCGTGGTCGCGGCGCTGGGACCCGGCTACGACGGGTGGTGGGTCCTCGAGCAGGACGTCATGCTGGGCGCTGCCACCGACGCCGACCTGGCCGCCGCCGAGGCGGACGTCGCCGCGTCCCTGGCGGCGCTCCGCGCGCTGGACACCTGATCCCTCACGACCGCACGCCCACCCCTGGCGAAGGAGCCACCATGAGAGCGCACCCCACCTCGACGCACCGCCGCTCCACCTCCCTGCGCCGCCGCGCCCCGATCGGCGCCGCCGTGCTCGCGCTCGGCCTCGCGCTCGCGGGGTGCTCGTCGACCGGCGGCGCCGAGGCCGACGAGCCCGCTGCCGGGGCGGCTGGCGGAGGGTCCTGCGACAAGCCCTCGGGGACCGTCGCGGTGGTCAGCCACGGCAAGCAGGGCGACGCGTTCTGGGACATCGTCAAGAAGGGCGCCGAGGCCGCCGGCACGGACCAGTGCGTCAAGGTCACCTACCAGGGCTACGGCGACCCGAACGCCCAGAGCCAGGCCATCGACTCCGCCGTCGCCCAGGAGGTCGACGGCCTCGTGGTCTCGATGGCCAACCCCAACGGCGTCAAGGGCTCCGTCGAGCGAGCCGTCGCGAAGGGCATCCCGGTGGTGACCATCAACTCCGGCGAGGCCGAGTCCGCCGAGTTCGGGGCCCTCGAGCACGTCGGGCAGTCCGAGGAGACCGCGGGTGAGGGCGCCGGGGAGCAGCTGGCGGAGAACGGGGTGACCAACGTGCTGTGCGTCATCCACGAGGCCGGCAACATCGGTCTCGAGGAGCGGTGCCGAGGGGCGGCCGCCACCCTCGGGGGCACGGTAAGCAACCTGCAGGTCGACGTCTCCAACCTCGCCGAGGCCGAGTCGACCATGACGTCCGCCCTGCAGGCCGATCCCTCCATCGACGGCGTGCTCACCCTCAACAACGGGGTGGGCTCGTCGGCGGTCGACGCGGTCGCCGCAGCGAAGAGCGAGGCGAAGGTCGCGACGTTCGACGTGGACGCGAACGTCGTCAAGGCCGTCCAGGACGGCACGATCCTCTTCGCCGTCGACCAGCAGCCCTACCTCCAGGGGTACCTGCCGGTGGTCTTCCTGAAGCTCTACAAGACCAACGGCAACACCGTGGGCGGCGGACGTCCCGTCCTCACCGGCCCCGGTTTCGTCACCAGCGAGAACGCCGACGCGGTCGCCGAGTACGCGGCGCGCGGGACGCGCTGACCATGTCCACCCTCACGGCGGGCCGGCCGGGCGGCCCGCCACCGGCCGGCCCGAGGACGCCGCCCCCCGACGAGCGCCTCGCGGTGGGCTCGCCGCTGCGCACCCTGCTGGCGCGACCCGAGCTGGGGGCGGTGGTGGGGGCGATCGCGATCTACGTCTTCTTCCTGTGGTTCGCGCCCAGCTTTCGCACCGGAGCGGGCATCGCCAACGTCCTCGACGCCGCGTCGCTCCTCGGGATCATGGCCGTCGGCGTCTCCCTGCTCATGATCGGCGGGGAGTTCGACCTCTCGGCCGGCGTCCAGACGGCGACGACGGGCCTCTTCGCGACGATCCTCGCCTACCAGCTCACCCTGAACGCCTGGGTGGGCGTCGTCCTGGCACTGGTGCTGGCCCTGGGGATCGGCGCGCTGAACGGGTACCTGCTGATCAAGACCCGGCTGCCGAGCTTCATCGTCACCCTCGGCATGTTCTTCGTCCTGCAGGGCCTCAACCTCGCGGTCACCAAGGCCATCACCGGGACCGTGCTGGCCACGGGCATCGCCGGCCTGCAGGGGTGGTCCGGCGTCGAGGCGGTGTTCGCCTCGACGCTGCGCGTCGGCGGGGTCGGCATCAGGATCTCGATCGTGTGGTGGATCGCCCTGGTCGTCATCGGGACGCTCGTGCTGACGCGCACCCGGGCGGGCAACTGGATCTACGCCGTGGGCGGGGGCGCCGCGGCCGCGCGCCAGGTCGGCGTCCCTGTGGCGCGCGTCAAGATCGCCCTGTTCATGGGCGTCTCGGTGTGCGGGTGGCTCGTCGGGATGATCGCGATGGCCCGCTCCGGGTCCGTGCAGGCCAACCTCGGGATCGGCCAGGAGTTCGAGTACATCATCGCCGCCGTGATCGGTGGGTGCCTGCTCACCGGCGGCTACGGCTCGGCGATCGGCGCCGCGCTGGGGGCGCTGATCTTCGGGATGACCAAGCAGGGCATCCCCGCCGCCCAGTGGGACAACGACTGGTACAAGCTGTTTCTCGGCGTGATGCTGCTGGGGGCCACGGTGCTCAACAACGTGGTGCGGGCCCGCGCGTCGGGAGACTCGCGATGAGAGAGCGCGCCGCCCGGCCGGCTGCTGCGCACCCCGGTGGCGACCCCGCCGGCGACCTCGTGATCGATCTCGAGCCGGCGACCCGGGGCACCGTGCTGGTCGAGCTGGACCACGTCGGCAAGCGCTACGGCTCCGTCGTCGCCCTGAAAGACGTCTCCACGCAGGTGCGCGCCGGCGAGGTCACCTGCGTGCTCGGCGACAACGGTGCCGGCAAGTCCACCTTCATCAAGATCATCGCCGGTGCCCACCAGCACAGCGAGGGGACGCTGAGGGTGGACGGGGAGGAGACCACGTTCGCGTCGCCCCGCGAGGCCCTGGACCGGGGGATCGCCACCGTTTACCAGGACCTGGCGGTGGTACCGCTCATGCCGGTGTGGCGCAACTTCTTCCTCGGCTCCGAGCTGCGGCGCGGACCGTTCCTGGACAGCGCCCGGATGCGGGCGACCACCAGGGACGAGCTGGCGAAGATGGGCATCGACCTGCGCGACGTCGACCAGCCCGTCGGCACCCTGTCCGGCGGGGAGCGCCAGTGCGTGGCCATCGCGCGCGCCGTCCACTTCGGGGCCCGCGTGCTCATCCTCGACGAGCCCACCGCCGCGCTGGGGGTGCGCCAGTCCGGCGTGGTCCTGCGCTACGTGGCCGCCGCCCGCGACCGCGGGCTCGGGGTCGTGCTCATCACCCACAACCCGCACCACGCCCACCCCGTCGGCGACCGGTTCGTCGTGCTCAAGCGGGGCCAGGCGGTCTGCGACAAGGTCAAGGCCGACCTTGCGCTCTCCGAGCTGGTCTCCCTCATGGCCGGTGACGTCTCCGAGCTGGGCCTGGGCGCGCTGGAGCACGAGCTGGGCCGCGGGAAGGAGCCCGCCGAGCAGCCCGCCGCGACCGCCTGAGACGGAACGTCAGCGCTGCACGAGCGTCGTCTCGAAGCGGTAGCGCGAGGCCCGGTAGACGTGGTCGCCGTGCTCGACGGCCACGCCCCGTGCGTCGAAGGCGGTGCGCTCCATCGTCACCAGCGCGGCGCGGGGGCTCTCGTCGAGCAGCCGGGCCTCGGCCGTGCTGGCCAGGCGCGCCCCGACCCTCTGGTGGGCGACCCTCAGGCTCACCCCGAGGTCGCGCAGCTGCTGGTAGAGCCCCTCGCCCTCGAGCCGCTCCGCGTCGATCCCCAGGCCCACCGGCAGGTGGTTGGTCATGAGCGCCAGCGGATCTCCGCCCACCAGGCGCAGGCGGCGCACGGTGAGCACCGGGGTCCCCTCCGGCAGCGCGAGAGCGTCGGTGACCGGCCGCGGGCCCGGGCGCACCTCGTGGTCGAGCAGCCGGGTGGTCGGCTCCTGACCGGCAGCGGCCAGGTCGTCGTGGAGGCTCGTGAGCGCCATCGACCGGGTGACGTGCGGGTGGACGACCTGGGTGCCCACGCCGCGACGGCGCACGAGCAGCCCGCGGTCGACCAGCTCCGCGAGGGCGCGGCGCACCGTCGGACGCGAGAGCCCGAGGCGCTCCGCGAGCGCCACCTCGTTGTCGATGCGGCTCCCTCCGCGCAGCACCCCGTCGGAGATCGCCGCGCGCAGGGTCTCGGAGACCTGGTGGTAGAGCGGGACGGAGCTGGAGCGGTCGAGCCCGCGGAGCAGCAGGGCCGCGAGGTCGGGGGCCGCCTCGCAGGCAGGGTCGGGCCGCGGCTGGTCCACGGGCCCAGCATCGCAGCCCGAAGAGCGTCCGCCGTGCGCCGGAGGAGCCTGCTGCGGGCGAGGGCTCAGCCGGTGTCGCCGCGGGCGCGGCGGCGTGAGACCACGACGATGTCGATGATCGAGACCACGATGAGCACCACGGCGATCACGCCCAGCCACACTGGGCCGCCGTTGACGAGCGCCAGGGCTCCGAGGCCGATCCACAAGAGGATGCCGAAGGAGGCCAGCACCAGCCGGGCGACCAGCGGGCTGCGGGCGGTCCTCGCCTCGTCGCCGGCCCGGTCGCGGCTCATGCTGCTCCCTCGGTCGTCGCGTCGTCATCCATGGTCCCGTCGATGCTGGCCCAGCCGTCGGTCGCCCGCAACAGCAGCGGTCGGGGCCGCGGAGCCGCGCTGGGCGAGCGCTCACCACCGCTGGCCGTCCCGGATCGACGGTCGAAGCCTCCGGCCGCGCCCCGTGACGGTGTCACGGCCGAGCGGGGACGTGGTGCGGGAGACACGCCGTGGAGAGCCACACCGGCTCCCCGCTCGACCGGCAGGCACCGCACCAGCCCCCCCCCCGCTCGACGGCTCAGCGGCAGAGCCGGGACGCGCCGCCGCGCACCTCATCCGATGGCGCGCAGCACCACCGAGAACGAGAGCGGTGCGGGGTCCAACCGGTAGGCGGGCAGCGTGCCGGGGCCGCACGCGGCGGTGCCGATGCCCTGCAGCGCGGCGTCGAGGCCCAGCACGATGCTTCCGCCATCGGACAGCTCCGCGTCGTGACGGGCGGCGTCGAGGGCCTCGGTGGTCCAGCGCCGAGCGGTGAAGCCGATCGTCGGCTCGGCCTCGACCCGCAGCCCTGCACGGCCCGCACCGGGTGAGGAGGGGCGCAGCTCCACCCACCGGGCATCGGCGCGGTGCCCGTTCTCCTGCGGGACCACGTAGGGGAACTGCAGCTCATCGACGGACGCGTCGAAACGCCCGACGAGGGTCGCGATGCCCGTGTCCGGGTAGGCCTCGCCCGGGCCGCGGCCGAACCAGGACACCTGGCCGAGCGCCCGGGGCAGGTGCATCCGCACGCCCACGCGGGGCCACGGGCACGGCCACTCCCCCTCCGGCGCGACGTCGACGGTCAGGCGCAGCGCCGCCGAGCCGTCGTCCGGACCGTCGGGCCCGCCGACGGTCGTCCACCGGTAGCTGCACGCCACCCCCAGGTCGGCGACGGCGGGCGCCACCCGGGTGAGCACCGTGAGGCCGTCGTCGTCCGCGGTGACGGAGACCGTCCGGTGCGTGAGCCGGTCCAGCCCGATCGCCCGCCAGATCGGGGCCAGCGCCTCGCCGTGCTCACCGAAGTCGTTCTCGATGGGCGCGCGCCACAGGTCCAGGACCGGGCTGGTGACGTCGATCCCGCCGAGCCGGCGCAGCGCCCCGGTGGCGGCGTCGAAGACCGCGCCGCCGAGCAGGAGGTCCGGGCCGAGCCGCGTCGGGGCCCTCGACGCGCCGGCCGCTTCGCCCGTGCCTGTCGTGGGCGCCGAGAGAGGGGACTCCGTCGTCGCGGGCCCGGGCACGTCGTCCAGCGCCACCTGCCCGACGCCGAGCACCTGGCCGGCGCTCAGCCCGACGCCCTCCCCAGCGGCCACGGCGGCCACCGTGACCCACCGCTCTCCCGCACGACCGTTGACGGGCGGGGCCAGCGCCTCGTCGGGCAGCGCGACCACGGCGGACCCGCGGGGCGCGAGGGCCGGGGTGGGCAGCGCGCCCGAGGCGGTCTCCACCCCGTCGACCTCGAGGATCCAGCGCAGCGCCACGTGCTCGAGGGAGCGCACGTCGTACCGGTTGGTCACCCGCACCGCGGGGACCTCGTCGTCGCCGGTCGTGTCCTCGATCTCGACGGGCGCGAAGACGAGGGCTACGTCGTCGAGGCCTGGCGAGGGCGTGCGGTCCGGGAGCACCAGACCGTCGGCCACGAAGCTGCCGTCGTGGACCACCTCGCCGAAGTCCCCGCCGTAGGCCCAGCGCTGACGGCCCTGGGCGTCGCGCTGGCGCAGCGCGTGGTCGGCCCACTCCCAGACGAACCCGCCCATGCAGCGGTCGGAGGACTGGAAGATCCGCTGGTACTCCACGAGACCGCCGGGCCCGTTGCCCATCGCGTGGGCGTACTCGCACTGCAGGAACGGCATGACCCGGCGCTCCGCGTCGAGCGCGGGGTCCTCCAGCGCCGGCTCGATGCCCGCGGCGATCTCGGCGACCTCGGCGTGGGAGGCGTACATCCGGCTGAAGACGTCGACGTCGGCGCACGTGAGGTCGCCCTCGTAGTGGACCGGGCGCGAGGCGTCGCGCCCATGCACCCACCGCGACATCGCCGTGAGGTTGGAGCCGACGCCGCTCTCGTTGCCGAGGGACCACAGGACGATGCTCGCGTGGTTCTTGTCGCGCTCCACGGTGCGCGTCATGCGGTCGAGGTAGGCCGCCCTCCATGCGGGGTCGTCGGAGGGGTTGCGACGCCACCCGTTGGGCTCGAAGCCGTGGGTCTCCAGGTCGCACTCGTCGACCACCCAGAGGCCGTGCTCGTCGCACAGGTCGAGGAAGCGCGGGTGCGGCGGGTAGTGGCTGGTGCGCACCGCGTTCACGTGGTGGGCCTTCATGAGCAGGACGTCGGTGAGGTCCTCCTCCGCGGTGGTGGCGCGGCCGTGGTCGGGCCAGGTCTCGTGGCGGTTCACCCCGCGCATCAGCACCGGCGCGCCGTTGACGGTGAACACCCCGTCGGTGATGGCCACGGTGCGGAAGCCGAGCCTGAGCCGGACGCGCTCGGTGGCGGTCACGACCTCGGCGTCGTAGAGGCGCGGCACCTCCGCGGACCAGGGCTGCGCGTCGGGCAGCTCGAGGTCGGTGCCGGTCGCGGCGTCGACGCCCAGCTCGGGGACGAGCAGGCGGGCCGGCTCGCCGGACGTGGTCACGGCGTCGACCCGCAGGCTCCCGGCACCACCGGCCCAGCCGGCGTGGACGAAGACGTCGTCGATCCCGCCGGCGGGGCGCGCGAGCAGGCGCACCTCGCGGAAGATCCCTGAGAGCCACCACATGTCCTGGTCCTCGAGGTAGGAGCCCGACGACCACTGGTGGACGCGCACCGCGAGGACGTTCTCGGCTCCCTCGGTCGTGCGCAGCGCGTCGGTGGCGTCCAGCTCGGTGGGCAGGCGGCTGCCGACCGAGCGGCCCAGCTCCACCCCGTTCAGCCACACCCGGAACGCGGAGTCGACGCCCTCGAAGCGCAGCACCGCCCGGCCACCGGCGTCGAGCACCGCAGCGGCGTCGGCGGGCACGGTGAAGGTGCGGCGGTGGTCACCGGTGGGGTTCTCGTCGGGCACGAACGGCGGGTCGACGGGGAACGGGTAGCGCACGTTCGTGTACGCCGGCGAGCCGTAGGGAGCGCGTCCCTCGGCCTGGCCCTGCATCTGCCAGTGCGAGGGCACGGGCAGGGCGTCCCAGACGTGGTCGTCGAAGCCCGGGTCCACGAACGCCTCGTCGGCGTCGGCCCGCGCGGAGAGCCGGAAGCGCCACAGCCCGGAGAGGTCGAGGGAGGGGGCGTCGCTGTGCAGCCACGCCCGCGCGGGCAGCGCCCCACGGATCGGGGTGCGGCCTTCGTACCAGCGGGTCACGTCGTCGTGGTCGTCCATGCTGCTGACGTTACGGGCTGGGCCGTGCTTGCCGAGGCGATGGCGTCGAGCGGGGAGCCGGTGCGGCGCCCTGCGGCGTGTCGCGCTCACGACGTCCCCGCTCGAGCCGGCTCAGCAGCCCTCACACCACCCGCAGCCCGGAGGCGTGGACGCCAACGACCTCCAGGGCGTCGTCCAGCAGCACCAAGTCCCCGGCGTGGCCGGGCGCGAGGCGGCCCGTCCGCTCCTCCAGCCCGAGCACGCGGGCGGGGGTGAGCGTCATCGCCCCGACGAGCGCCGGCAGCGGCAGGCCGGCCGCCACCCCGACGCGCAGGGCGCGGTCCAGGGTCAGCGTCGAGCCGGCGAGGCTGGTGCCGCCCGCCACGGTGGCCCGCCCGCCCTCGACGACGACGTCCACGCTGCCGAGCCGGTAGCGCCCGTCCTCCCCCGCGGCTGCCGCCATCGCGTCGGTGATCAGCGCGACGCGGCCCGGCGCGCACGCGAAGAGGATCTTCGCCACGGCCGGGTCCACGTGCTCCCCGTCGAGGATCAGCTCGAGCACCAC